>NZ_RYYM01000049.1:0-1616 GCF_004379075.1 Campylobacter sp. US25a | reverse complement strand
TATAAACATCTTTTTGTATTTGAAAGCGAAATAGAACTTTTTATCCTAGCTTTAAGTACGCTGGATTTGAGTGAAGAATTAAGAACTTATAAAATTATTTTTTTTGATTGTGCGGCAGAAGATATAGAAATTCAAATTGCTATGATTTTTGATCAGCAAAGTATTTTAGAGTATTTAAGTTTGTATGAAATGTTTATCGGTTCGCATTATTATCTTAAATACTATGAAACTTCTATTTTATCCTTAAATGAACTTTGTATTAAAAGTGCAGCTGTTGCGATAAGAAATGCAGATATTACATGTTTTTTACCTTTGCTAACACATGGACAGTTTTTACAAAACATCCCTTCTATGCTTGAAAGCATCCCATTGCAAAGACTTCTTAATGAAAGAAAAAATAAATTTGAAAATGCTATAGTAGTTTCTGCAGGACCTAGTTTAGCTAAACAACTTCCTTTACTTAAGGCTTATCAAGAAAAAGCAGTGATCTTTTGTGCTGATGGGGCTTTGAGTATGCTTGAAAAAGAAGGTATAGTGCCTGATTATGTTACTAATCTAGATTTTACTGATCTAGCAATGAAATTTTTTCAAAATAAAGAAAATTTAAAACAAAGCGTTATCGCTCTTGAGTGTGCCACGCATCCTAATGTCGTGCGTAGTTTAAAGGCTGAAAATTGTATGATTATTTTAAGAAATAAAGCTTTATACCAACGCTTCAATCTTAACGACTTTGGCTATATTGATACAGGTACTCATGTAAGTCATTTTTCTTATACCTTAGCTTTGGCTTTAGGATTTAAAAATATTATTATGATAGGACAAGATTTAGCTTTTGATGAAAAAGGAAATTCACACTCAAAAGGTTTTGATTTTGGGGAGAAATTTAGCGGTGAAGAAAATATAGATAAACTTAAAGTCCCTGCCTATGCAGGTAAAGGTGAAGTTTTAACTCATATTGCTTGGAATGATTATCGTATAAAGCTTGAATATCTTTTTGCCTGCAACAGCAAAGAAGCTAAATTTTACAATGCTACTGAAGGTGGAGCAAGGATTAATTTTACTGAAGAACTTTCCTTTAAAGAATGTTGTGAAAAATTCCTTACAAAAGAAAAACCTAAATTTGAACTTCCAAAAACTTTAACTAAAAATAGAAGCGACAAGTTACTGAAAAAATTTCAAGAAAAACTACTTGAAGATTTTAAAATTTGTACATTTTTTTTAGAAGATGCTTTAAATTTAAGTAAGGCTTTGGAAAGTGTTTTAATTTCAGAGAAAAAATTACCTTTAGAATTTTTACAGAAAGTTTACAATAACATTGATAATTTTAACTTAGCTATACTTAAAGATGAGTTTTTGCAAGATGAAGTTCTAAGAGGAAATTTTTCTCAAAGAGGAAAAATTATTAGTGATGTTCTTAGGCAGCATATACAAGATCCATTGGAATTCTTATGGGCTTATATTAAATCTTATAGAGAATGGCTTTTAATTTTTATCGATAAACTTAACAATAAAGCCGATTCTATTTCAAGGATCATTAAGTGACCATACTAGAAAAAAACATACAAGCTTTATTAAGTGGAGTAAATGAACCCTTAGGAAATAAACTTTTAAATTTC
>NZ_RYYM01000048.1:0-1649 GCF_004379075.1 Campylobacter sp. US25a | reverse complement strand
AGTTTTCATTGTTTTAAAATTTTTCTCTTTGTTATTAATAGATAATTTCGATATATCATATCTATCCCAAAAGATAAACTCTAAGGGTCGTTGTAAAAAATGATAAGTTAAGCTTATAAAAATAATCAAAGCTATAAGCACACCACAAGGTATATAAAATTTTTTAAGTTTGTAGAAGGGTTTATTCATTGTTTATCCTTTATTACTCTGCTTTAAGCTCTCCACCTCTAACCACAAGTCCATTAGAGTCTATAGTTACTTCAACTCCACCTGCTTTAATGATAACACAATCAGGTTTTGCATTAATAATTGTTTCTCCTACCTGTATAGTCGCTTCGCTATCGGCTTTTAACTCATGAATAGTTTTTGCATAAGTTGTGATATTATCAGCTACCATGCTTGTATTTTTATCACTTTCAAATCCTATGGATTCATTACTTGTAAAAAGAATATTATCTTTGCTTTTATAATCCATCTCTTTCTCGCTTAACACTTGCATTTTATCACTGATATTAATATCATAATGCCCCTCAATCACCTCCTTTTTATTTCCCTTCACATTCCTTATCTCATCCTTATGGATAATAGTATTTTGATTAGCACCTATTTCTATGTCTTTGTTTTCTCCTACAAACTCATGAGAGTTTTTAGCCACTCTTACTTTATTATCTACTCCTACATTTAAGGTATTGCTTAATCCTACTATGGTATCTTTAGATAAGCCTACATTAGTTAAGTATTCTCCTCCTACATTGACATTTTTAGCTAAGTCTATGGTTTGAGTATGAATCTTTTTAATCCTTTCATTATAAATTCCATCTACCTTAGAATCTTTATCATTTAAGATTCTTTGAGTGAAATTATGCTGGACTAATTCATCATAATCCTTTTGGGCTTTTAAATAAATTTGTTCTTTGTCTTTTATATTTGAGAGGGTAAGTTCATTATAACCTTCTTCATTAACACCTATGGTTTTAGAAGAAAGAGAAGTTTGATGATCATTAAAAGGAAGATTTACTAAACTTGGATTAGCCCCATTATACAAACTAGAGCTCACATAAGGTTTATCTATATCATCATCTAAAAAAGAAATAATCACTTCATCTCCTAACTTTCTTTGATGAGGGCTTTAGTGATTTAAAGGGTAGGGGATTTGAAGTAGAATTTGATATATCAAGACTCATAAAGGAATTAAGGGACATTGATGATCCTTTTGGGGTTTATTGATGATTAATAGCCTATAAGCTTATGTGATTTATTTTAGCATAAAGTGGGTAAAATAAAGTTTGTAGTATATTCTTTAATTATCTAAAATCAAATCATTTCTCATAAAAATATCGCCTGCAAGATTCTGCTAAACGCACTCCAAAAATTTGCCTAACTCCTTTTTTAGCTAGTCTTTCTTTATCATAAATCAAAGACCCAAAAGAAATACTTACAAAAGGCACTTCCATATCAAACGAGTTTTTATTTTTATGAATAGGATTTTCGCTATTAAGCGAAAAAAGTTGTTTTTTGCAATATTCTATCCATTTCATTTCTTGATTAGCATATTTGTTTTCATTGTGAAAGTATTGCACCTTGCATTTATTAGCATCTTTATCATCAAAAAGTTTAAGTTGCAGATAAAGCAGTTCTAAGTTTTGGGT
>NZ_RYYM01000047.1:0-1661 GCF_004379075.1 Campylobacter sp. US25a | reverse complement strand
ATGAATATAACTCAAAAGACTTTGATAAAGATAGTATCTTTTTATCTAATATGATTATGAATGTGAGATTGAAGTAAAAAGATAGTAGATTTGGTAAATTTAAATCTTGTTAAGTTTATTATTTAGTTCAAATAAAAAATATAAAATAATATAGAAATTCAATAGAAGAAGAGAAGCTTAGTTAAAAGTTTGTTTGGTAAGCCACAAGGGAGTTTCGCCCCTTAAGAAAAGGGGCAAGGCTAATAAGCCTTGACAGTAATTATACAAATTAGTATAATTATAAGTACGAAACGAAACATAGTTTCACCCCCTTTCTAGGGTGTGATTATGCCACAGGGTTGCAGCCTTGTGGTAAAACCCTTAATGCAATTATACCAAACAAATTCTTTGACTTCTTAATACATTTTATTTATGATTGAATCTTATCTTTTAGCATAAGCAAGAAAAATATAAATTAAAAAATAAAATAAATCAATAGAAAGGAAGATAAGCTTAGTTAAAAGCTTGTTTGGTTAAGCCAAAGGGAAAATTATAGCTCCCCTTAAAAAAAGGGGAAATCAAGTGTTAATAACACTTGACTATAATTATACAAAGTAGTATAATTATTACTATAATTTTATTGGACAATTTAATCACCGCCTTTCTAGGTTATGATTAATGCCAAAGGTAGCCGCCTTTGGCATCTACCTTTTATAATTATACCAAACAAACTCTTTAACTTCTTAAAACAGTCCATGAAAAGATTTTACTTTTTATTCTTTAGCACTTTGTTTTTTGCACCTTCATTTTTATTTGGTGCAACTGAAATAGCTAATAGCAATTTAATTTATACTTGGGGTTATGGCGATGTGATGAATGAAATCATGCAAGCTGTTAAAGGTATAACCACTGAAACAAGTTATATCGTTAATGCAGCCTTAGCTATTTCATTATTGCTTTTTAGTATCAAAAAAGCAATGGATGGACAAACAAATCCTGTGTTTGAATTTGGAAAAATGTTTATACTTTTTGCTGTAGTGTGGCAGATGTTTTTAAGGGCGCCAAATGACAATAATCACCGCTTCATGATTCACGATGAAGTAACAAGTAAAGATTACGTCATTTCTCAAATTCCTATAGGCATAGGAAAAAGCTTTGCATTAATGACACAATTTGAGAAGGTTATCCTAGAAGCTATGGAAAAACATTTTTCAACTCCACAATCTACAAATTTTTCTAACGCAGGTTTAGGTTTTTCACTTCAAGTGATGAGTACTTTACCAAGCGTAAAGCTTTCGGCTATTGATGCAACTTTACAAAAAAATATTGATTTTTATTTTAGAAACTGCGTTTCAGTAGGTATCTTACTTAATCAACAAGGTAGAAATCTTTTTCAAAATTCTGATAATTTAATGCAAGATCTTTTCACAAATATAGGCAATGGCTCTCAGCTTACTCCTTTGTTTAAAAATAACAATAATGTTGAAGAACAAAGTGTTGTGCCTTGTTCTGATGCAGGTCCTCAAATCGTTGAAATGATTCAAAACGATACAGATGAAGCTATGAAGATTCATGCTGCTTTGCTTGGTATGGCGAATGATATGGCAAATTATGAGCAAAAGTTCTTAGGCGCTGCACAAATCTATAACGAACAAGCTGTAAGTGCTAGATCTTATTTGCAA
>NZ_RYYM01000046.1:0-1703 GCF_004379075.1 Campylobacter sp. US25a | reverse complement strand
ATGAAGATGAGAACACTATTTATTTTTGTGATGTATATAAAAATGTAAAAAATAAAGAAATTGAGTATAATCCTAATATTAATAATATTTTAAATCAAGCTTGTATTTCTTCTATTTATAAAGAGCAAAGCTTAAGAACTAATTCTTTTACACATTCTAGTATTAATGCCAATACTCCTTTAAATCTTTTATCTTTACATTCTAATAAAGTTCCTTATGAACAAGAACTTAATAACAAAGCTTATTATAATGAACATTTTTATGAGAGTGAATATTCTTTTACAAAAAGCATTGATTTAAAGACTAAGCCTTCTCTTAAAGAAAAAAGAGTCTTAGTATTAAATGAAAG
This sequence comes from Campylobacter sp. US25a, assembly GCF_004379075.1. NCBI lineage: Bacteria > Pseudomonadati > Campylobacterota > Epsilonproteobacteria > Campylobacterales > Campylobacteraceae > Campylobacter > Campylobacter sp. US25a. Next base: position 1,354 of record NZ_RYYM01000046.1, on the reverse strand, counting down.
CTTACTAGCAAAAAGTAATATTTATCATCTTAGCTTAGGAGATTTTATCACTTTAAATTATAAGGAGTTTAATCATCAAGAAGAAATAAAAAATCAAGATGAAGAAAAACAAGATAAAGCTTCTTTGCTTAAAGACTTTATTATTATTGCTAATACTCAAATCTTAATTGATGATGCTATCTTAGCTAATTCTATTAATACTAATGATCATTTAAATTTAAAAGATTTAAATTTAAGTAAATCTTATTCTAATACTTTAACTTTATTAAAAAAGAATATTATCTTTACTCCAAGTTTTAAAGCTAAGAAAAATTGCTCTTTTACAGCTGATAATGTAAATACTATGGCAAATCAAGAAAGTGTTTTAACAGCACAAAAACAAATCGTTTCTAGGGTAGGAAATACAACTATTACACAAACAAAAGATAAAATTATACTCCAAGTAGGAACAACACAAGTGATTATAGATAGCAAAGGTTTAAGGGTAAAAGGAGGTGATTTAAGAGCGGATTAAAAGCAATTTTCTTAAAATTAAAACTAAATTTACAAAGAAAGGAAAAACAAATGAAAACTTTAGAAGAAATGCAAGCTATGGATGAAGAAACGGTAACGGAGATAGGTTGGGAGTTTTTTGATCTTATTAAAGATAATAAACTTAAAGAAGTTAAAGAGTTTTTAAAAGATTATCCCGTGCCTGAAGTATTTTTAGAGAAATGTTGTAAGATATATTGGTGTAATCATCCTATACCTTTTTTTAGCCCTAGTTCTACTTTAGCTTGGGCAGGGATCGCTTATGATAAGAGTCAAAGTTTTGAAATGATGGAGTATTTTGAGAGTTTAGGACTTAAAGCTGATGATGAGTGTTTAGGAAATAATGCCCTTACTAGTTATATTGGAGTGGGTGGAAAAAATAAAAAAATGATTGATTATTTTTTTAAAAAAGGATGTAAATTTGAAGTTTATGATGAAGAAGGTGCCACCCCTTTGCATTCTTGGATATTGCTTGGTGATCCTGAGTCTGTAAATTCTTTAGAAGTGGCTTTACAATTTGGCGCTGATGTAAATATGAGAAGGATTGAAACAGAACATGAACACAGTTATATCGATGCAGGAAAAACCCTTTTACATATAGCTGCAAGATCTAAGAAAAAACCTATTGGAACTTGTTTGGAAATTTTGATCAAATATGGAGCTGATGTCAATGCTGCTAATTGCACTATCAATGAAATTGAAAATGATAAAATCAATTATTTTGAACCTGATACTCCATTGGATCAAGCTATTTCTTTTGGGATAAATAAAAATAAAACAATCTTAAAAAAAGCAGGTGCTAAGACTTGGGAACAATTGGTTA
>NZ_RYYM01000045.1:0-1714 GCF_004379075.1 Campylobacter sp. US25a | reverse complement strand
GCTAGATTTTTGAAATTCTCTAAAGCTTTTCTTTTTTCTAAATCGATTTGAAGTATTTTTTGCATTGTTTTTCCTTTTGTTTTTATTTTACTTTAAATATTTTTTTATTTTGATTAAATTACTCTTTGATATTATGCTCTTTAGCATAAGCTCTTATCTTAGCTCGAAGTTCTTGCGGAAAATTATATCTATAAATAGCAGGGATTCTTGGATCAAGGAGTTTATCTAAATATCCTCTTTTATAAATCCATTCCAATCTTTCAGGTGTAAAATAATAAGGGGCATTAGGATAGCCTTGAGGAGGAGTGAGGGCTGCTAGTTTGGCACTTAATACTAGGGTATCCATAGTCAGTTTAGCAGATCTTTCATCTCTTTCGTTTCTAATATCTACATCAAATCTTGTTACCATTCCATTTTCGTATCCATCCATAGCATCATCAAATTTATTTCTACTTTCAGGAGTAGAATCTATATCTCTTGGATCTTTTAATTTACCTTTTTCAATATCATCATATAAAGCCCAAATGATTCTACCTTCTTCATCATAGGCAAAATCATATTTATTTAAATCAATCGTCCAATCTGCTCCTATAATCTCATCTAAAAAAGGAAGCATACCAAATTCATCTAATAAACTCTCATAATGATAATCGTGTAAATCGTAAATCATTTTTGCTCTAAGCTTATTCCAATGTTGCCCTGTAAGAAAAGAATTAGAACACAATACTGCTAAACCTAAACTTTTAAAAGCATTTTTATCTCCAAGTTGAGCTTGTAAAAACAATGCTTGTTGTTGTCTTGCTTTAAATCCTACGGCAGCTGTAGGACTAGCTTTAATATTTCCCAAAAGTAAAGCAGACAATTCCCATTCATTAAAGAAAGAATAAGATTTTAATGTTCCACGATGAGAACTTACTTCATCATAAATATAAGCGTATTCTTCATTGATTAAATTTCCTTTTTCATCTACATTAGCATAAGCATCATAGGGTATATCTATAACCACAGATCTTAATCCACTTCTTATTGCTAAATATTTATATCTTTCTCTTTTGGTTTTTAAAGATTTATAATAAGCTTTTTCTGCTTTAGTCCAAGGAGCTATGCTTCCTTTGATAGGATCTTTTAAATATATACTTTGCCATTCTTTAAATTCAACTAGAGTGGATTTTTGTCCTGTATAAAAGTTAGGATCTAGGTATTGGGGTTTATAGTCTTTGTAGGGGGAGTTTTTCATAATATGATAAGATTTAAAAACCGCTTTGGAATATTCTTCGGTATAATCGCCTGTGGGCTTAACATTTTCTTTAAAGAGTATTTTATTGGTATCTTTTTCCACATCTAATGTTAACCCATTGGGTGTATAAATCTCATAAGTTTCACTCATTATCTATCCTTTCTTAATTTAACCCATGTATAAACCATCTTCTATGATTATGGTAGTGGCTAATCTGCCTATGAAATTAGGCGGAGTTTTTGTTTCTGATGTGATATCAGTATTTGCACTTGCCTTGCTAGTGTTATTTTCTCTTTTGCCTATAGCTTTCAAGCTTTCTTCATTTCCATTTATCCCCATATACATAGCCTTAAGATTGTTTTGTCCTATGATATTGAGTTTTTCTAGTAATCTTCTGGTTTTATTTTTATCTTCTATATATCTTCCTGTTTTATCTTTACTTGTATTGTAAATTCCATTAGCAAAATCTTGTAAAAT
>NZ_RYYM01000044.1:0-1716 GCF_004379075.1 Campylobacter sp. US25a | reverse complement strand
TAAAGAAAGTCTTATCAAGACTGATTGAAGCTTAAAAGAAAAAAAATGCTTGTATTTTATTTGCTTAGTATTTGAAGCGCTATCATTAATATTTAAAGCACTTTCATGATTAATGCCTAGATATTTTATATAAGTGATAATTCCTTTATAATTTTTAACTTCATTTGTGTCAAAATTTAAAGTATTGTTTTCATAAGGATTATGAATACTTAAAATAGCTTCTTGATCGATTAAAACATTAGGATGAAAATTAAAAGTTGCAGGGGTGCTTGGATGAGATGAAGCATTGGTTAAAGTATTTAAAGAAAATAAATCTTGTTCTAAACTTTCAAAAAAAGCCTTCACATTCTATAGAAAAAAGTTCTTCAAGACTTTCTTTGATGAGGGCTTTAGTGATTTAAAGGGTAGGGGATTTGAAGTAGAATTTGATATATTAAGACTCATATAAGAATTAAGAGACATTGATGATCCTTTTGGGGGGGTGAGTTTATGGTGTTTATAATTTCACTATGTTTTTAATTTTTATATTTATTATTTTAACACAAATAGTCTAAATTTGAGTAGAAAAAGAAATTGCTTATTTTTGTTATTAAAATCTATTTTTATCTAAATTTACTTCTATGATATTGGGTTCTTTTTCGCTGTTTTGTGTATTTTCTAAACGCAATTTTATTTTATTTGCACCCATGGGAGTTAAAATAGTAAAATATCTAATATTATTTTCATAAAAATCCCAAATTTCATCAAATTCCAAATAATTTGCTAATCCATATTCTTTAAACTCACATTCTTTATAGATTGATTTTAAAAATTTTGGCACTTCATTAATAATAAAAAGTATTTTGATTTTTTCTTTTTGAGAATTAATATCCAATTCTTTAATCAGATTATTTTGATATTCTTGCTTTATTATTTCTATTATTTTTTTATTATCACAATTTTTTAAATCATTAAGATTAACATCCATTTCTTTTTTTAACTCTAATTCTTGAAGAAAATAATTTGTATTCTTATAATCAGAAGCTTGTGGTAATAATATATTTAATTGTTCATCACTTTTAAAAATTAATTTCGCTATATTCATAATTTTAATATTTAATTCTAATATAGCGTAAAAATCTTTTTTAGAAAAAATTTTATCTACACCTTTTTTCATATTTACAATATCTAAATTCTCATCAGATAAAAATTCTATAAGTTTATTTAAAAATATAGCTTGAGGAAGCATTACCACCCTTTAAGCTCTAAACTTTTAAGCTCTTCTAAACTCATTGCTCTAATTAAAATCCTTTCTTCTGATTGAATTAAAGAAAAATCTTGTAGTTTTTCTAGTGCTTCTTTATATTCTAAATATCCTAAAGGTTTATCTTCGCTAATGCTAAAAAAGCTTAATCTCCATTTGGCTTCTTTATCTTCATCATCTAATTCAAAATTTTCCCAAGGTTTTTTAAAAAGAATAGTATCTGTATCTTCACTTAGGGTGAAATTTATTATTAACCCATCGGGTGTTTCATAAAGTTTAGGTATAGCTTCATAAGCTTCTTCCCAACGCCTTTGTAAAAGTTTTAAATATTCTATAAATTTTTCCTTAAATATAAAATGAAATTATAACTAAAAATCTTTTTATATTAAATCATAAGGAAAGTATTTACACAAAGCTAATTCTATTTTGTTTAATCATTCTGGCACGATTGATAAGAGCATAAAGGGCTATAT
>NZ_RYYM01000043.1:0-1718 GCF_004379075.1 Campylobacter sp. US25a | reverse complement strand
ATTACTATTTTTATTATCTATAGAACATAAAGGAGTAAAGGAATTTTGTATGTTTTTGTAGTAGGGGTAGAGAGAGTTATTGGAAAGATTAAATGCTTGTTGAGTTTTATTTGCACTGAAATAAAGAATTTTTTGCGTTGGTTTTTTGATTAAAGAAACCACAGCGCCTGGTCCAACTATACTCCCAATATAATATAACGGTTGTTTTTGAAAATCTTGTTTTAAGAATTGAAATGCTTGCTTTCTAATTTGATCATTTGAGATTATAAGTTTAATGGCTTTATAAAAGACTTCGGCTTGTTCAATAGCTTCATCTTGTTTTGTGTTGTCATCTAAAATTATATTTTCAACTCCAATAATTTTTATTACAAAATGTCCAAATTCTAAAGCCGTCATAACTGTAGAGTCAAATATACCATTTACTAAATCATCAATATGTTGCAAAATATTCTTATTGTTAGACATTTTATTAGTCCTTTATTTTATTTAAATAGATAAAATATACTAAAATAATTTTATAAAATAAATAAAAAACTATTGAAAAAATAATTTTTAAATTTGTATTTAAATGAAAGAATTCTAACAAATCCATAAAATAATTCCACAATATAAACAAAATTAAAATATCATTAAAAATGCTATATAAAAAAATAAATAATGAATTTGCTTTATATTTGGCTTTACATTTTTTACAAACTAGTTCTTTACCAAAGCCCAATAAAAATACATTTGATGCATTTTGTAATTTATTGATTTTTGTTTTACAAACTTCACATTCTTTATAAATAGACATTTATTTTTCCTATATAATTTAAAAATTATCTTTAAAATTTAAATTATCTTCCGCATGCATTTAATCTTCCTTTAGCAAAATTTATGAAATAATTATATCTTTTTGCTTCATATATTGTTGGGTATATCATTTCTTGAATTTCGGTTTTTAGTTTTGTTTTATATAATAAATTCATTTTTTTATAAGAATTAATCATATTTTCTAATAACTGTTCTTTTTGAGGTATAGAACACATAAAGTTTTTATCTAGGCTTGAAGCAAATGGGATTAAATTAAAAAGAAAATAATCAGCATTAAAGGCTATTTTCATAAATGCATAAGTGTCAGGCAATGCATCTATTTTGTTAATAAAAATGATATATCTATCCATAATGCTTATAAAATTATTCATTTCGTTTAAATTGGTAGTGCTATTAGAAGCAAGATAAAAATAATTAAGATTAGTTTCACTTTTTCTTCCAAATATACTTACTTTATTTCTAAGAGCTACCAAATAAGCATTGTCTAAACCTAAAATTTGCATAAATTTAAAATCTTTTTTAAAATTATGCATATAATTTAATAATTCTTTTTGATTAAGTTTTAATTCTTGATTTAAGTTTTGTTCTACAAAAACTTTTTTAAATTCTTCTTCGTTGCTCCAGAATAATTTAGATGTCTCTTTTCTAATTTGATTTTCTTTTTCATAATAATACTTATCCCAAAAGATAAGCTCTAAAGGGCGATAAGCTAAGCTTATAAAGATAACAAAAGCTATAAGTAAACCACAAGGTATATAAAATCTTTTAAGTTTATAAAAAGGTTTTTTCATTTATATTCCTTGATATTTTAAAAATAGTTTTTGTGTCTTTTTCTGTTTCGTTTAAGGTTTTATTTTGAGTGTTAAGTTCTATCTCATTCATTTGTGCATTCTTTTAGTTTAGAT
>NZ_RYYM01000042.1:0-1818 GCF_004379075.1 Campylobacter sp. US25a | reverse complement strand
CTTTTTGTTTCTTCTTGTTCTTTTATGATAAAACATTTTGCTTTTGGCCAAAAATAACTTTTAGGATTTTCAAATTTTCCCCAACGCCAATCAAATCTAGGATGTAAAAGAACTATAGTAGGAATATCCATAGCTAAGCTTAAATGCGCTATAGCACTATCAATACTAAGCATACAGTCAATATCATATAAATAATTTAGAGTATCATTCCAATTTTTTATAAGCTTGCTTCTATCTTCTATTACCTTAGGCAATTCTTCTTTTAATTGCATTTGAAAAGAAATGATTTCATAATCTAAGTCTTTTAATACATCAAATAAAAATTCAAATTTTACATTTCTTAATAAATCAGAATTTTCAGCATTAGGAGTAGCATAAAAAATACCAAGTTTTTTTCTTTTATTATGCGGTTTTTTCTGTGGCAATATAGGTGTTTTTAATCGTGAAATCTCATCAAGCTTAATATCAATAAAAAAAGGCAAAGAACAAATAGGAATAGCATAATCAAAATTTGTAGGTAGATTTTTTAAAACCTTTACATTTTTAAAAATATCATCATTTTGATTTAAAAATTTGATTTGATTTTTAAACATTTCATACATGGCACTTTGAGGAGCAAATAAAACCTTTGAAGCGATTTTGCAAAGTTTTTCTAAGCATCTTGCATACATTATAGTATCGCCAAAGCCTTGCTCGCAAAATACTAAAACTTCTTTATTTTTAAAAGCATCAACGCCAAATTTATTAAAAGCTTTTAAGCTTTCATTATAATGATAAGTAGAAAAAGTTTCATTATGAGCATAAAATAATCTGCTTTCATAATATTTCTTGCCCTCTTCAAAATTATCATCCACTCCCATACGCATCAAAAGATAAGCCAAATCAAATTGATAGGTTGCATGAGAATCCAAACTAAGACATTTTTTATAAGCATAATAAGCTTCTTGATAGTTTGAATTAAATTCTAAGACCTTAGCATAGTTTTGCCAAAACTGTGCATGGTGTTGATTGGCTTCTTGTAGTGATTGAAAAAGTTCTAAAGAATCAGATATTCTAAAAAGCTTAAAAAGCAAGTATGCTTTTTGGGGTAAAATTTGATGAGTTAAAAAATCTTCTATTTTAGAAATAGTAAGATTTTCTTTGGTTTTACTATGAAGCCTATCTTCGAGTTTAATTAAATTAAGATTGGTTTGTTCAGCAATGATTCCTTTTTGTAGTTTATCAATCAAATCTTGCATAAAATGACACAAGTGCTCATGTGCATTTAATGCCTTGGTAAAATCATGTTTAAAATAAATTTCTGCATAATTTTTCCATAGATTAAGATTATACATATCTTTAGAAAGTAATTCTTTGAAAATTTGTTCAGATTCTTCTAGTTTATTACTCAGTTTATAAATAAAAGCCAATTCTAACTTAAGTTCATCTTCTAAATCATCTTTGCGAGTTAAAAGTGTTTGTAATAAATTCAAGGCTTCATCAAGTCTTAAATTTTCAATATAGCTTTTAGCAAGCATAAGACCATTAAAACTTGTAGGATTTAAAGAAAAAAGCTCTTGAGCATAATATAAAGCTTTTTGAAAAAGAGAAAGTTTATAAGAAGAAAGCATAGCAAATTCTAAAGCAAATTTTGGACTTTCTTTTAAAAATTGCTCACTCAAGTTTAAACATTTTTCATAATTAGCATTAAAATAATAATAATGAATTTTATCAAACATATTTTTCCTTGATAGTTACATTAAAATCCAATATTATCTTATAAGTTGCATAAAAAGATAATTATATTTTTATAAAATTAAATAATAAAACAAAAATAAA
>NZ_RYYM01000041.1:0-1917 GCF_004379075.1 Campylobacter sp. US25a | reverse complement strand
CTCAATCTATGGCAAAACAGATGAAAACAAAAGCAAAATGACACCTGCTGTTATGGCTTATATCAAAAAAACAAAAAACACTTTTATTGCCAAACTAAAAAGAGTTAAAAACCATGAGAGCATTATCGATTTACAAGCCAAATACCCAAAGCTTGATATAGTTTCAGCCTATCAGTTTTTAACTCTCAAAGACAAATTCAAAATCACCAAATCAGAAATCCAAGATTTTGAAACACTAATCGATATTCTTTCAAAAAACGCCCAAAAATCAAAAAAATAACCCTAAAACGATAAAAACCATTAAAAAAATCATTTTAGCCTTTTAAAGGCTAATTCTGTCATTTTAAACCCTATATCCATTCAAGATACCCACTTGCAATCAAAAAAACACAAAAAAACCTACAAAAATCGCAACACAAAACAAAAACCACAGCCCATTTCAAAACTGCAAAGCATTTTTGAAAATTCGCAAGAACTTCTAAAATAAGCCCTTGATCTCATATTATCGCTATAAATCAAGCACAATCAAAAACACACGCCATGAAGAAAATTTTGTAGTTTTTAGCTCTAAAGTCTATTTTTGCCAAAAATCTTACACAATAACTCGATTATCAATAATGCTTAAAAACCTACAAAATAGATATTTTAAAAGCTTTTTACAAATCACAAAATGTCGGTAAAACATTAGCATAATTTGCCTACAACAATAAGATTTAAACGCCTATATTTAGGCTATATTATTGCATTATGCCCATTGGCTCAACTTTTTACATTTTTTTCAAAAAAAGCAAAAGAACCTAAAAATAAGGGTTTTAGCATAGATAAGCCCTAAATATTGATATTTTATTTTTTTATTACACTTTTTAGTATATTTTTTTCAACAATAAAAATTAAATTAATATTAAAAACCCTATAAAATAGTATTTTAAATAAACTCTTTTTTGTAGTTAAGTTGTAATAAAGTTGCACTCAAGTTGTAGTAAAAATAACATTAACTACATATTAACTACACTTTTACTTCAAAAAACATGCAAATTTTCACATTTTTGTAGTTAAAGTGTAGTGAAAGTGTAATAAAGTTGAACTCAAATTGTAGTTAAGTTGAAAATAATTGTAATAAAGTTGAATTCAAGTTGTAATTATGTTGTAGTTAAGTTGTAGTTAAGTTGAAAATAAAATGCAGTTTATCAAGTAGCGTTTTTTTGCACTCAAGTTGTAGTTATGTTGTAGTAAAAGTGTAGTTAAGTTGAAATAAAAATTACATAAACATAAACTATACTTGAAGTAAAGTTGTATTAATGTGTATCACATATTGAAATAAAATTACATATTGCTTGAAAACAACTTGTAATATATGTATTTTATTTAGTTGATTTGTAATTAACTCGCAACAACTTATATTTTAACTCCAACAGGAAAAGTAATAGACACTCCTATTGAAGGAGCGGTTGATTCTGACATACTTTTTGGACTATTGAAAGGTTTAGAAGATTATAAGAAAGGACAATTAGGTTTTTAGCGTGGAAAAAAACATAGAAAAATTAATTTTAGAATCCTATGAAGATAGTAAAACTAAATTTGACCATGTTACTACAGGACATATCAGTCAATATTTGAAAAGAAAATATGATTTAAAAATCAATTGTAGTAAGGCATTAATAGAAGCAGGCTTTGATCTTGAAAAAGATGAAAACGAACCTTCTTTAGTTTATGTTAAAAAAGCTACCACAAGAAACAAGACTTCAAATCGTGATCAAATTCAAAACAAAGTTGAAGAGAAACCTTTGTTGTTTCAATTTGCCTATTTTCCAAATTTTCTAAATACACTCCAAGAGCTTTCTAATATAGCTCAAAAAGAATTTTGGGGAAACGGAAATAATATTTTATTTTCTTATCTATTTAAATATTTTGAGTTCA
>NZ_RYYM01000040.1:0-1941 GCF_004379075.1 Campylobacter sp. US25a | reverse complement strand
ATATATTTATCTCTTTGTTTATCATGTTTAATACCTGCACATAAAGGTTTAAGTGCTTCATCATACCAAATCACTTCCAACTTTTCTTCTTTGATGATTCTTAATGCTACTTCTTTTCCATTTCTCATTGAATAGTCTTCATCTACACTAAAATATTTTTGTTTATAATTCATCTGCAACATTTTATCAATGGCTTCTTTTTCACTATCAAAAGAATACTCAAGTTCAACACCGCCCCTTTCTCCAATATAAACAGCTTCGTATTTATTATTATTAGGATTAAACCAAATTGTAAAATGATATTCTCCTGCTGTATAATCATAATCACGCCAAGTTACATAGATTAACTTTTCTTCTTTTATAATTAATTCTGCTTGTTCTCTTGTCATTTTCTATCCTTTATTATGGTATTTGTTTGATAAAACCTAACCTTGAAACATTTACACAAAGCTAATTCTATTTTGTTTAATCATTCTAGCACGATTGATAAGAGCATAAAGGGCTTTACTTTCATCATTATATATTTTTCCTTCAAATTCTTCATCCCCATCAAACTCAATACTTTTCCATTCTATAATTTTTGCTTTAGCATTAGTGATAAAAGAAATATATTTATCTCTTTGTTTATCATATTTAATACCTGCACATAAAGGTTTAAGTGCTTCATCATACCAAATCACTTCTAACTTTTCTTCTTTAATGATTCTTAATGCTACTTCTTTTCTATTTTGCATTGAATAGTCTTCATTTACGCTAAAATATTTTTGTTTATAATTCATCTGCAACATTTTATCAATTGCTTCTTTTTCACTATCAAAAGAATACTCAAGTTCAACACCGCCCCTTTCTCCAATATAAACAGCTTCGTATTTATTATTATCAGAATCAAACCACATAGTAAGATGGTATTCTCCTGAATGTTTATAAGAAGGATACCAATCTGTATCAATCAACTTTTCTTCTTCTATAATTAATTCTGCTTGTTCTCTTGTCATTTTTTATCCTTTATTTAATCCATAAAATCTATATTAAAATACTTACAAGTTAAAGTAATATATTCTAAATCATTATCAAAATATATGCTTATCAACATCTCTTCTTCTTTTTCAATATAGCCTGTTATATCATCCCAATTATTTCTTATTAAATCGATAAAATTAGCTTCTAATTGATTAAAATTTTTACAATATGATTTTGAGTGTAGTAACTTATAATCATAAAAAACAATTTGCAAATCTTGTATATCTTTTTTCTCTGATTTAAAAAATATTTCTAAAGTTTTTTCATTTGTTATGATAGAATAAACAAAAAAGTCATTTTTCAAATCTATTTTTACATCTTTAAGATAAAATTCTCTTTTAAATAAACTTCCATGCTTTAAATTCTCAAATTTCATTATTTTGCCTTTTTAAATAATTTTCTACAATATCTAAATCTTTATGAGATATTGGCTCTACTAAACCCTGTGACATTCTATACTTTGTTGGATCTTGAGGATTTATATGTTTAGTATATTCTATTTTATGAGGCGTATCAATTATTTTCTTTGATGTCTTCTCATAATGTGGTTTACCATCTAAATCATATCTGGTGAGTTTATCTTTTGTCTTTATAGAAACACTATTATATCCTCCATTTAAAGTATTTTTTATTTCCATGGCTCTTTGTTTAATGTTTAAAATAATCTTACCATTTTCACCAATATAATCAGGACTTCTAGGTTTTGGAGTATCTTTAGGCCATATTCCATTATGTTTATAAAGATGAACTTCTTTATCGCTTATCTTATCATTTTTATTTTCATTTTCCAAATATAAAAGCATTTTTGCTTTCTCTTTGCTTCTTTGTGCCGCTCCTAATTTACCTCCTATCCCTTCCCATCTTATCCTATCAAATTTAATCTTAGCAAGAGGACTAGCTTGTATTTTAGCTAAAGCAAAT
>NZ_RYYM01000003.1:0-138705 GCF_004379075.1 Campylobacter sp. US25a | reverse complement strand
GAAATTAAATTTTTTTATCACGGAATTAAAATAATCATCATCGTTTTTAAGCACAGATTTTTTATTGTTCGTGTTATCATTATTATTAACAAGTAACATTTTATCACCCATAGCCATTTCGTATTCTTTCACAAATTCATCGTGTCTTTGCTTAAAATCTATGTATTTAGTTTTAAACTCATTTAAGCTTAAATCTTTACTTATAAGTGCGTCAAATTCTTTATAAAATTCATCGGCTTTTTTGATGATGTCGTAGCCCAAATGAAACATCTTAGAATAAGAAACAAAAAAACCTAACATCATTTTCTCCGTAGTTGGGTCCCATTTTGTATAAGCAGGATTAAAATCTTTTAAAGGGGATTTTTCTATTTTATTGGGGTCTTTTAAAGCATTTGACTTCATAAAGTTGTTAAATTCTTGCATATCTTTTTTGCTAATACTTTCATCAAGTCCGAATATTTTAGGATTATACTCAAATTTTTTTCCACGATAAGGCAAAGCACCTTCTCCTGTTATAACGGCTACTCCGTGTTTGTTGATTTTAAAATCAATATTTTTATCTTGCTTAAAATTTGAAGTGTTATAATTATAATTTAAATTTACACCATTAATCATTTTTGCCTTCCTTGATATTATATACTATATCGGAAAAAAATTAAAAATTTATAATCTTGAGAGTTTTCAAAAACTCTCAAGTTATTATCAAGCTAAGCTTTTTCCACTTTTATGATATTTTAAAATACCTTCAGCACAGCGATAAGCCAAAGCTCCCACAGTATCAGTTGGATTATATCCACTATTGTGTTGGAAATTTCCTGCTCCTACAACAAAAAGATTATCCGCATCCCAGTGTTGTAAATAAGTATTAACCACACTAGTTTCTCTATCTGCGCCCATGGTTGTTCCACCTGTGTTATGAGTAGATTGATAAGGCACAACGCTATAATCCTTAAGATAAGCACCTTTTTTGATTGATTTTACTCCTTGCATTCTTTTTGCTACCTCAGCTGTTTTATCTGTAATAAATTTATGCAAAGCTCTATCTTGATCGGTGAAATTATAAGTTAAGCGTAAAAGTGGCATACCAAAAGCATCTTTATAAGTTGGATCAAGACTTAAATAATTATTCTTATGAGGCAAAGAAGCACCTTGTCCTGCTACGGTAATAGCTCTTGTGAAATTATAGTTTAATGCTTTTTTAAATTCAGCACCCCAAGTTGGAGCTCCTGCTGGAAGTGGGGCTGATTGTATAGGGCGAGTTCCAAGCTGAACGCTATAAATCATAGCTCCATGAAGGAATTTTTCCTTAGAATGATCAAAATTATCTCCGTTAAAATCATCACTCGTAGTTCCTAAAGCACCTGAACCCATGAAGGTGTTAAATTGCTCATCAAAGAAAGCTGTTGTACCCATATTCATTTGGTAACAATAATTTCTACCTAAAGTTCCTTTACCTGTTTTTGGATCGTATTGCTCACCTATGTTGCTTACCATTAAAAGCTTAGCATTGTTAAACATATAACTTGTAAGCACAACTATATCAGCAGGCTGGATATACTCTTTCATCGTTCTAGTATCGACAAATTTTACCCCTGTTACTTTTCCATCTTTTTTAAGAATTTGCGTTACATTGCTATAAGTGCGTATGGTGTATTTACCTGTGCTCATAGCCTTTGGAATTACTGTGTTTAAAGGACTTGCTTTTGCGCCATACTCACAACCAAAGCGTTCACAATACGCACAGTATTGACAAGGAGCTAAATCTTGACCATCAGGGTTTGTATAGCCACCTTTAGAATTTGAAGCTGGCAAACGATAAGTGTGTAAATTTGAACTTTTTGCTGCACTTTCAAATCGTTTAAGCATTTTAGTATTTTCAAGAGGTTCTTGTGGATAAGGACTAGATCTAAAAGCTCCCATTTTTTCTGCTAAAGGATTTGGCTCACCTGATACCCCACAGGTTTTTTCAAATTTATCATAATAAGGCTCCATATCCTTATAAGTCACACCCCAATCTTGCAAGGTATAATCATTACCTAATTTATTACCATATCTTTGTTTGCTTAGGGTTTGAATTTCAAAGTCATAAGGCATAAACCTAAAAGTCCAACCATTCCAATGCACCCCTGCACCGCCAACATTATTACCCAATAAAAACGAACCCATTTTACGATAAGGCAAGGCTAAACCACTAGGATCATGGCGAAAAGTCACAGTGTCTTTCGAGCAATCTTGCATCAAACCATAATTAATCCCATATCTCCACTCATCATGGATAAAATTAAAATTTTCAGTACTTTGCATATGTCCGCGTTCTAAACTAAGTACATTCAAACCTGCTTTAGTAAGCTCTGCAGCCACTATACCTCCAGTCCATCCTGCTCCAACTGTTACCACATCTACTTTTTTTAATACTTCAGCCATTTTAACTCTCCATATCTGCTAAACCCATAGGTTCAATGTTAAAAAATTCATCACTTGCAATTTTATCCACATAGCTCATTTGTGCGCCTGGATATTGCATCATTCTCCAACCATTTTTATTATCATTTCCGCCATAAATTGGATCAGCTAAAACTCCAGCTACTGTCATATCTCTTAAAAGTGTGAAAAAATAAGAAGATTTAAAACCTGTAGTTTGAATTTTTCCTTTTTCAAAATCGCTTAAAATTTTATCCTGATCTCCACCTTTAAGCAAAGAAAAAGATTTTTTATAACGCTTTTGAGCATTTTCTTCAAGAGCATGCACGCCTTCTAAAAAAATATCTTTGCGTTGCATAGGAGTTTGATAGCCTTGTTCAGCTTTACCCTCCATGAAAGGCCCTTGCATATATTCTCTATCATTATAACCATAAGCACTAGCTAGCTGATTATCGATAAAATAAGGCACGCCTAAACCTATAGCTCCTTCTCCTTGCTCATCTTTAGGATAAATTCTTTCACAGGCTGCACTTAAGGTATCAAATTCAGTTTGAGTTTGAAAAAACATTCTACCTCTAACTTTATTTGATTTCCCTTGTGAAGCTTGATGCGAATGCGTAAGTTCTGCTGCCTTTAAAACAGCACCGCCACCTATAGTGCTAGCTGCTACTACAGAACCACCTAGAAGCCCTAGTTTAAAAAAGCTTCTGCGATCAATAATATTGTCTTGCATTACTTCTCCTTGATAATAATTTAAACAAGACTATATTAGTCCTATTAATATAAATTTAACTTTAAAAAGCGATAAATTTTGTGTTATTCTTAATTTTATTTAAGTATATCTTTGAAAGTAATGAAAATAGAACTTTTAATAAAGCTCTATATCTTTAGAATTAAGTTCTTTATAAGCTGCGCAAGCTTCTTGATGTTTTTGATCACAAGCCATGCCAAAATATCTTTTTGCCTTTGTTAGATCTTGTTTTTCTAGTTGATTATAGCGTCCTAACAAATAACAAGCCTCACCAAAACCTAAAGTGCAAGATTTAGAATAAAAAGCAAGGGCAGATTTTACACTTGCCTTAACAAGTTCTCCTTTATCATATAAAGATCCTAACTGATAACAAGCTCTTGCATTTTTTAAATCACAAGATCTTTTATAAAAACTTGAGGCCATTTGTCCATCTTTTTCTTTTTCATAAAATAAAGCTATATTATTACAACTTAACGATTCTCCTAAAGCACAAGCTTTATTAAAAGCCAAAAGAGCTTCATTTTTATAACCTTGATTTTGCAAAAGCAAAGCCATATTAGAACACGCATTTGCTAAACCTAATTTACAAGCTTTATCATAAAATTTATAAGCTTGATTTAAATCTTTGCTCACACCCTTAGCACTCTCATGCATAAAAGCTAAAGAAAAACAAGCTTTAGAAATATCTTTTTCACAAAGATTCTTAAAAATTTCATAAGCTTTATCAAATTTATTTGCCTCGTAAAGTTTTAAACCCTCTTCTAATTCACTTAATGCAAATAATGAATTAAAAAATAAAAATAAAGCTAAAAATATTCTCATTAATCTTCCTTTATATTTTCTCTAACATTTAAAATCTGTGCTCTTCTTTTTTGAAGTTCTGCTTTTTTAAGATCTAAAAATTTATTTTTTTCTTGGATTAAATTTTGAATTTGTTCTAAAAAATTTTTTGCAATTTTTGTCAAAATAGGCTTATTAATAAGCAAAGCTTCAAACTCATAAACATTTAATTCATTTAAAACTCTTTCATAAATTTCACTTTTTTTGGGATAAAAAAGTACAAATTCAGAACTATCAAGCTCATAAAGAACACGGCTTTCATTGATTTTACGACTAAAAAATGCAAGGCTTAGTTTCGTAGCATTTTCATAATTTGTAAAAGCCTTAAGATTTAATTTTTCAAAAAATAAATCAAGCTCTAAAATACTTCTAAATAAAAGCTCTTTAAAATCTTTCAAAAAGTACTCATCACTTGCATTGCAAAAAGCTCTTAATTCACTAAAATTTTTATCACTTTGGAAAATGTGATCTTTTTGTATGTTTGAAAATTCTGCTTTAAAAAGCAAAATTTCTCTCTCAAGTATGTTTACAAAGTCTTTTAATTTCATCTTGATTTCTTCAAAAGATTTATAAAGTTCATTTTTGATTTTTTTAAACTCTTTACTCATCACATCACAATTATAAAACATTGCCAAAAAAGCATCGTCACTTGAAATATAAGGCGCTTTATAATCATATCTTGTGTATAAATCTTTCTTTAAAAATCCTTTGCTTTCTTTGTAAAAATAAGCATCTTTTTCCTTAACACTTGCAAAAATTTCACTAGAAATTCTTTCGCTAATGCTTTTAAGCTGTTCTAAAATCTGATGGTTTAAAATTTCAATCTCTTTTAAAAAATTTTCATACGCTAAAAGTAAATGCTTTTCATAACTTTGAAATTGATTTAATAAACGATCAAAAATACCTACAAAAAGTTGGTTTTCATCTTCTAAAATTTCGCATAAATTTAAAATTTTTCTTTTAACAAATTTTTCTTTTAAAGCTGTTGTATCTAGCTGAGTTAAAAAATCAAGCAAAGATTGAAAATTAGATTTTTCATAGCTTTGCCCATCTTTAGCTTCTTTACAAGAAATGGCAATAAGCTTATCAAAATATTTTAAAAATACACTTTTTGCATAATTTAAAACATTATCTAGCTCTTCTGTATTTAATTTATCTTTTTGATTTAATACACAAATGCTATTTTCTCCTAAAAGTTCTAAATTTGCTTTTATGGCATCTTCTTCGCTTTTTTTTCCTGCATTATCAATCAAACTTAACCAAATCGCCCCATGAATATTTTTAAGCTCATCAAGAGTTGTTAAAGTATCATTTTCATTTGCATTTAAACCTGGAGTATCTACAAGAGTAATTTTTTCAAGTAAAGGAATGGGTGCAAAAATATGCAAACTTTTTGCTTGTTTTACTTCATTTCTTTGATCCGTATAAAAGGCTAATTTTTCTATATTTGTGATAATATCACTTCCATCTTCAAATTCTACTCTTAAAAAATATTCTTTTGCATAGCGTAAAAAAGTAGGTTTAAAAGTAACAGGAACAACACCCGTAGGCAAACAATCACACCCCAAGATCAAATTTAGCAAACTTGATTTACCACTTGAAAACTGTCCTATAATAGCAATATTAACATTCTTATCTAAAGAAAACACAAGCTCTTTTAATTCATTTTCTAAAGCATAACTTGCGTGCATAAAAGGCTCATTAAGTTCCTTACAAAGCTCTTGAATACGACCTTTAAAACTATCATCAAAACTCACACTATAAGTATTTTCATAGGCTTTTATAAAATCATTTAAAAGATTAATCTGCATTTAAAAGCCCCATTTCAAGTTGTTTTAATTTTTCAATTTTTTCTAAATTTTCTTCAAAAGAATTTAAAATATTAATATCTTGATTTTTCAGACTCTGTAAAACTTTTTCAAGACTTTCTAATTTTGATTTTTGATTTTTTTCATAATATTTTAATTTATCATTTAAAAACTCAAAAAATACTCCATTGATATTTAAAGAATTTAAAATTTCGCTCATTTTAAATTCTTTAAAAGTATCAAAAATAACCGTATCTAAATTCGTTTCAAGCTCATATAAATCTGATTTTAGATTGCTTAATTTTTCAATTTTCAATCTTAAAAGTGCAAATTTTTCGCTTTGAAAAATACTATCTATATTTTTTGAAATTCCATCTTTAAAACCTTCAAAACCATTATCAAAATCATCTTTTAAAAAATCATATTTTAAAGATAAATTTGTTTTAAGCTCCTCGATTTTTTTAATATTTTCAAATTTAATTTCTCTTAAAATATCATTAATTCCATCTTTTGTAGTAATATCAACTATATTTAAAATACGAGAAAGATTAAGCTTTTGTGCATTATTTTTCAGATATTTAAACTCATCTATCAAGCGTTCTTTTAATTTTTTAGCCAAAAGTAAAACAAGATTATCTATGCCACTATCTATATTTTTAAGTTTTGCAATGGAATTTGAAATTTCATCTTGTGCTTCTTTTAACAAGGTATTTTGCTTTTGAAGTTCAAGTAAAAGCTTTTGATTTTCTTCACTTACACCTTGTTTATTCTCCTTAATAAGACGATTTTGCATTTCATATTCGCTTAGAATATTTTTGAGCTCTAAATGTAATTCTTTTTTGTAAGCTCTTAAGGCAATCTTACTTTTTTCTCCTGCATAAAGCTCGTTAAAAAGATAGTTTTCAAATTCTTGCATACCACTTTTTTGCAAACTTTCCTTAGGCGCTAAACCCTTATAAAAATCACTTGCCATTTTAGCACTCACACATAAAAAATCAATCTTTTCCACCAAATTTTCATCTAAATCCACAAGTCTTGATTTTAAGCTTTCTTTGGTATAAACAATGACTTCTTCTAAATCCTTTTTGCTTAACAAATCCGCTTTAGTTAAAACAATTAAAAACTTACTCAGCCTTGAGTTTAAAAGACAATGCACCAAAAAGTCCGCATCCTTTTGAGTCAAGCTTTGAGAAGCATTCATTAAATGAATTAAAAAATCACTTTCTCTAAGATACTCATTTGTAACAATTTCTCTTTGAACTACAACATCATCAAGCCCTGGAGTATCAACTATAGAAATATTATTTTTTAAAAAATCTAAATGACTTTTAATTTCTATTTTTTTAATTAAAGCTGAAATTTTATTTTTAGCTGAACTGAAATTTTTAAGCTCACAAAGTGCGATATTTTGTATTAAAGGTTTATCTTTGATAAAATCCTCTATATTTACACTCTTATCCAGCTTATCAATAAATTCTTTTAAATCTGCATTAAAGTGCGAACTTTCAAGTATATTTTGCCATTCTTTTTTATCCCAAAAATATATCTTTGCTTCTTCACTCTTACCATAACTTAATACTGTTAAATTAGCTGTTTCAGGTATGTTTGAAACCCCTAAAAAATCTTCTTTTAAAAGAGCATTTAAAAGGCTTGATTTTCCTGCATTCATCACGCCAGTGATGGCTATATTAAACTCTAAATTTTGAAATTTTTCCAAAGTTTTTTGAAGTCTTGATTTTAAATTTTCATCAAAACTTAGCTTTTGAAGCTCTAAATTAATGGTGTTTAATTCTTTAAAATCATTTTGAAATAAAGCTTTTTGATCTATACTTTGAACTTTTTCTTGTGAAATAAAATCAAGCATTTCGGTATTTTTTGAAATTTTTTCTAAAATTTTTAGAGCCTTAAGCAAATCTTGCTTTGAAATAAAACCTGATTTAAAAAGATTTAAAATACAAATTTGAGCATTTTGTATACTAAAAATATCCACTCTTAAATCAATTTTTTTGCAAAGCTCTTGAAATTCTTTTAAGAGAAAATATCTTTCATAATTGTCTTTATTGACACTTAAAATAATCGCACACTCGGCCGTATCAAGTTTGCTTTTATTTTGAAATTTAGCATCAAAATTTAAAAATTGGAGTTCATTTTGCCAAATTTTTTGGAATAATTCTTTCATAATCTTCCCCTTAAAAAGGGGAAAGATTTATTTATTTCTTTGAGCCACAAGTTGTCTTCTCATATAAGCAATTTTACTTTGCAAAGGTAATTCTTTAGGGCAATTATCTTCACAAGCAAGCAATGACATACAACCAAAAACACCATCATCATCGCCCACTAATTCATAAAAATCTTCCACACTTCTATGGTCATGCGGATCTTGTAAATATCTAGCTGTTCTTAAAAGTCCTGTAGCAGCTATGAAATTTGGACGCATAAGTTTAGTTGCACAAGAAGCTACACAAATTCCACACTCTATACAACGATCAAGTTCAAAAGTTTCATCCGCAACCTCTGGCTCAATGCGTTCTTCAAGTTTAGAAATATCAGTTTCTTTTTCATTATGCACCCAGCTTTCAACACGCTTACACATGTCTTCAAACCACTCGCCTGTATTCACGCTTAAATCTTTAATATGTCTAAATGCAGGCATAGGCATAAGCTCTATCACTCCATCAGGATAATCTTTAGTTAAAGTTTTACAAGCAAGTTTTGGCACTCCATTAATCATCATTGCACAAGATCCGCAAATCCCTGCACGACAAACAAAGTCAAAACTCAGATCCGCATCCATTTTTTCACGGATCAAAGTCAAACATACAAAAACTGTCATAAAAGGAGTTTCTTCAAGCTCATAAGTCACAAAATGTGGTTTAGAAATTTTGCTTAAAGGATTATATTTAAATGCCTTTATTGTCAATTTTCTACTCATAATCAACTCCTATTCTTTGGTTTGGTGCTTTATATTTAGCTTGCAATTCATAAGGCATTAAAGCGTTTTGAATTTCATAACGACCTTTGCCTTCAGCTTCCATTTTTTCACGGATAGCATCCACTTCAGCTTGGCGTTTTTCACTTAAAGGATTTTCTATAATATTTCCTTTAGCTCCATATCCACGGAATGCTGGTGGAATTTCCATTTTCATAATATCAAGCTCTTCGTATTCTATGCGTGGTAAGGTTTCGCCTTCTACCCAAAAAGTATTGGTTCTTTTCATCCAATTTAAATCATCTCTTTTTGGATAATCTTCTCTATAATGCGCCCCACGACTTTCTGTTCTTAAAAGCGCTCCATAAGCTACACAAAGTGCTATTTTTAACATTCTTGGCACTCTATACGCTTCTTCAAGCTCTGGATTTGCACAATCAAGTTCTTTACAATGTACTTTAACGTCTTGAGAATCTTTATAAAGTTTTTCAAGTTCATCTACTGCTTCTTTCAAACCTTCACCTGTTCTAAAGATGGCCACCTTATCCCACATGATTTCTTTCATTCTGTTTTTGATTTCAAAAACATTATATTTACCTTCTTTATCTACTAAAGATTTTAAATATTGATACTCTTTAGTTAAGAAGTCTTTTACTACATTTGTGTCAATTACTTCACCATTATTTTTACAATAATCTGCAAAATAATCTCCCACTATCATACCTGCTACAACAGTTTCAGCACATGAATTTCCACCTAAACGATTAAATCCGTGCATATCCCAGCAAGCTGCTTCTCCACAAGCAAAAAGTCCGTTTAACCATTGACTTTCACCTGTTGGTTTAGTTCTAATTCCACCCATAGAATAATGCTGCATTGGAAGAACTGGCGCCCAACCTTTTGGACCTTCATCTGCTGGATCAATACCATTGAAAGTTTTGCAAATATCTTGTACATCGCGGAGATTTTTTTCCACATGAGCACGACCCAATATAGAAATATCAAGCCATAAATGATCCCCATAAGGACTTTTTACACCTTTACCTTTGCGAATATGCTCCATCATTCTACGACTTACCACATCACGGCTTGCAAGTTCTTTTTTCTCTGGTTCATAATCAGGCATAAAACGATATCCATCCACATCACGCAAAATTCCGCCATCACCACGACAACCTTCGGTAAGCAAAATACCGCTTGGTACAATAGGAGTTGGATGAAATTGCACTGCTTCCATATTTGAAAGTCTGCAAAGCCCTGTTTCAAGAGCGATGGCTGCGCCCGTTCCTTCGCAAATTACCGCATTTGTAGTTTGCTTATAAATTCTACCATAGCCCCCTGTTGCTATCATGGTTCCTCTTGCAATATAAGCAATAAGTTGTCCATTAGTTAAATCTCTAGCGATCACACCTAAGCATTTTTTACCATCATGGATAATTCTTACTGCTTCCATTCTATCAATAATTTTTACTTGATGTTTAATAGCTTCATTTGCTACACCATAAAGCATACAATGCCCTGTTGCATCTGCGATATAGCAAGTTCTCCATTTTTTAGTTCCACCAAAATCTCTAGCATTAATAAGCCCGTGCGCTTCTTCTTTTTCTTCAATCACAGTTTTTTGTGCATTGATTACAACAGTTCTTGGACCTTTAGTAACTCTAGTCCAAGGCACACCCCAAGCCGCAAGTTCACGCACTGCTTTTGGTGCAGTTTGAGCAAACATTCTTGCTACTTCTTGATCACAGCCCCAATCACTTCCTTTTACTGTATCTGCGAAGTGAAGATCTTCATTATCACCCTCACCTTTTGCCCCATTTGCTAAGCTTGCCTGCATACCTCCTTGCACCGCTGCAGAGTGAGAACGCTTCACTGGACAAATACTTAAAAGTGTTACACTTTGGCCACTCTTTGCTACTTCAATAGCCGCTCTAAGACCTGCTAATCCTCCGCCTATTACTAAAGCATCACTATATTGTATATTCATAATTTGCTCCATTGTAGTTTTTTATCATCGCAGTAGTTTGGGTTTGATTTTGGTAGTTTTCATAACCTATTTTTATAAATGCTGCAAGACTTAACACACCTAAAACTAGGAAGAAAATACTGATTATCCATTTAGCAGTTTTAAGCTTTTTACGACTTTCTTTTACATTTTTTCCTTCAAACCAACCCCATTTAACACAAAGTCTATAAAGCCCTATGCTTCCATGAAGTTCAACACAGACTAAAAGAACAGCATAAAAAAGCCACATAAAATGACTTACAACCCTATCTCCTGACATATCGCCGCTGATTTTATCTGCATTGGTTACAATAAAAATAAGATGAGCAGAACCTAAGAAAAACATAATAAAACCTGTAAAAGCTTGAACCCACCATAACGAAGTATCGCTGTGATTCATTTTTTTACTGTGTGTTCTTAGTATTTGATACTGACGGTAATTAATAGGAAATTTTCTCATTGCAAGTAAAGCATGAACGAAAAAAACCACTAAAACACAGGCGGCTAAAAATGAAGTAAGATAACTCATAACAGGATTATCGTAAACAAATTTTAATTCTAAAAAATGTACCACAGAATTAAAAAAATCCTCACTGACTAAAATTGTAGAAACAAAAAGCATATGCACCCACATAAAAAGACCTAAAAAAAGCCCTGAGGCACTTTGGATAAAGTCTAATTTCGCAGGCATTTTACTTTTTTTGCCCTCAATGCTCTTACCCAAATAACCTTCGATAAGCTCACGCATCTTTACTCCTTTGTAAAAAGAAATTAAAAAAATCCATTTCATTATATTACAAAAGTCTTTAAGATAGATTAAATATTTACTTTTTTAAACTTTATACAAATATAAACTAACAAAGTTGTTATAAACATTATAAAACTTAAAATTTGCCCCATACTCATACCCCATAAAACAAAACCTATACCAAAATCAGGCTCGCGATAAAATTCACATATAAATCTTGCCAATGAATAAGCACCAGCATACACAAGAATCAATTCCCCTTGAAAACTTTGCTTAAATCTTGCTAAATAAACTATAATAAAAACAACAATACCTTCTAAAAATGCTTCATAAAGTTGCGATGGATGGCGCAATACTCCATCAACATAAATTCCCCAAGGCACATTTGTAATGCGACCAAAAAGCTCTTGATTTAAAAAATTTCCTATACGACCAAAAACATAAGCCAATGGAACACTTAAAGCAACCAAATCAAGAAAAATCCAAGGATTTGTTTTATATTTTTTACAAAACAATAAAGTAGCTATCAAAAATCCTATAATTGCTCCATGATAACTCATACCTCGAATACCTACAAATTCACCATTAATATAAGGATTAAAAATTTGCCAAGGATGAGTAATATAATACATAGTATTTGCATCATAAATCAAAATATATCCAAGTCTTGCACCTAAAATAACCCCTATTTCAACCCATATAAAATAACTATCCAAATGTTTTTCATTAATGTCTAGTTGAAATTTTCTTACAAAAAATTTAGCTAAAAGCAAAGCTAAAAGCAAAGCTATAACATACATAATGCCATACCAATGCACCTTTAAACCAAAGATGCTAAAAGCTATAACATTAAAATTTGAATAAATATGCTGCCAAAATTCCATATATCTTTCCTAATTTTCTTTTATAAAAATATAACAAAAAAACTTTAACTTGCTATAATTAACACAAACACATTAAATAAAGGTAAAAAATGAAAAAATATATTTTACTTGCTAGCAGTATGTTAATTTTAGCAGCTTGTGGAGGCACAAGTAGTAATTTTGTCAATGTTTCTATGCCAAATTTTAAACCCCAAGTTCCAACAAAGGTTGAACCTATTGATTCTGGAGTAAGCATTGCTCTTGAGCCTATTAATATAGAACAAAATAACAATTATTCTGATTATTTTGAAAATTCAGTGCTTAAAATTCGCATAGAAAAAGAAATTGATCTTTTAAAACAAAATTTAGAAGAGCAGATCAAAACCATCGCTCAACTAAAAGGCTATAAAATAGTTACTACTAATCCAGACTACACTCTTAAAAGTTCAATCAGTATTTATACAGAAGAAAAAAATGCACAAAAAACAAGCAATTTTATGAGTGGAGATTATGTAAAATCCAATTTAGGTATAAATTTTAAAGGTAAAATAGATTTTATAGATGCACACAATCCACAAAATTCAACCAATCTTTCAAGCAGCACCAAACTGGATTCTTTAGTTGCGCTTAACTATCCTATTAAAAATGATGATGGGGTTAATATGTTTAAAACTACTATCTCCACCGTACCAACTCAACTCAATAAAGGTTTGGAGCAACCTGCTTTTGAAATTGATAAAAGTATTTTAGCTTTTTATAAAAATACATTAAATACACTTTATAACAATCTTCCAAAAGCAACAGACATAGGCAAAACTATACCTAATACAAACAGTAGTTTTAATAGTTTTGATGGCAATGCTACCTTTGAAGAAAGCTTACCTCAAACAAATT
The DNA here is from genome assembly GCF_004379075.1 of Campylobacter sp. US25a. NCBI lineage: Bacteria > Pseudomonadati > Campylobacterota > Epsilonproteobacteria > Campylobacterales > Campylobacteraceae > Campylobacter > Campylobacter sp. US25a. The sequence goes on along the minus strand of NZ_RYYM01000003.1, from coordinate 125,446 downwards.
TTAATCAAAATAATACAATTGAAAACACACCTACGCAAAATATTCCTACAAATCCGTCTTCAACAAATCAAAATAATCAAAGTAAAAATCAAGATGGGGTAGAAATATTTGAATGATAAAACTTGTGAGAAAATTAAATTTTCTCATACAAAAAAATAACTATCATTCTACTTTAAAATCAATGCTTGTTGCATTGCATTTTTTATCATCTCTCTTTTATCTTGTATTTCAAAAAAAAGCTCAAAAGCAAAAACCCCTTGCCATAAAAGCATATCAAGTCCATCTTTAATTTTTAAATGATACTCTTTACACAATCTATAAAAAGGTGTTTCTCTGCCATAAATTACCTCAAAAGCAAATTTAGCTTTAGGTAAAATTCTACCTAAAAGCTCCCTATCACAAGGTAAATTTTCATCTTTTAATCCAGCAGAAGTTGAATTTATAACCAAATCAAAATCAAAATCTTGCAAGTCTTTATAAAGATAAGTTCGATAAGCTAAAAAATCTTTAAATCTTTCTTTGCTGCGATTAGCTATATACACCTCTATGCCTTTTTGTTTTAATGTATAAGCAAGTGCCAAAGCTGTACCTCCAGCACCTAAAATCAAAGCTTTTTTTATATTATCAAAATCCTTAATAGCTTCTAAAAAACCTAAAGCATCAGTATTGTAAGCGTAAATTTTGTCTTCTTTTAAGCATAAAGTATTTGCAGAGCCAATATTTCTAGCAAAATCATCCTTCACATCAGCAATATCTAAAGCTTTTTCCTTAAAAGGCAAAGTAATATTAGCTCCACTAAGTCCTAATTTAAAAAAATCTTCTCTTAAACAGTTAGCATTTCTTAAATGATAGCGTGTATAAATACTATCAAGCCCTAAGGCTTTAATAGCATTATTATGCATTCTAGGCGATTTAGAGTGAGAAATAGGATCGCCTATAACTGCTAAAAATTTCATTTTAAAGTAAAAGAAAAAGCATCTTTTGCAATATCCTTACGGATTTTAGCAAGTTCTACTGCAATATTTGCCTTTTCAAATGGTCCTATTAAAACCTTAGTAATTTCTTTACCTCCAACTGTAGTTTTATAAAGTTTATAATCATAACCTTTTTGTTTTACAGAAGCAAGTTCTTTTGATTTTTGATCCAAATTACTTACTGAGAAAATTTGCACATAAATACCCGATGCTAAACCACTTGGATGTACAGGTTTAGCATCAACATTTTTAAATAAATCATTTGCATTTTGTTCTTTTTTAGGAGTTTGTTTTGTGCTTTCTGTTTGTTTTTTTACTTCTTCTTTAGGTTTTGCAGTTTGTTTTACTTCTTGTTTGGGAGCACTTGCTTGCGGAGTGGTATTTTCTGAAGTAGTTGCTGTTGGTTCTGCTGGAACTTCTTGATCAGGCATAGCAAAATTTGTAGTATCATTGTTATTTGAACTAGAGGTTGTTGTATTTTGAGTTGTATTTTGTTCATCTTGAAATTGTTTTCTTAATGCCTCAAATTGATCTTCTGCTGAAGTATTATCTGTAATTGGCATACTTTCAAAAGAAGTATCATTGTTATTGTCTTGAGTTGCTATAGGTTCACTTGGTAATACACTTTGATTTTGCGTATTTTCATCACCACTACCATTAATAAGTTTCATAACTATCATGATAGCTAAAAACAAAATAACTAAAGCAATAACTCGTAAAAGAATTTTTTTTACTTTTTCACTTTTATTACTTTTTTCTAAAATAATATCATCAAATTCATTTTTTTGATTTTCCATAATTTGTCCTTTCTTACATGTGCTTAGACCAAGAACTTCCTCGTTCTTTTTGATAAACCTCATAAGGCAATATTAAAATATTAAATTCCCTAGGTACATCCATACTAGGAAACACCTTCCATTCTACTGGCATTTTACTTGCAAACATCATTGAAAGTTTAGACGCTAAAGAATAACCTTCGTTTAACGCCGTGTGTCCTTTGTGAATATAAAGATGTAAATGTCCTGGAGTTTTAGTCTTATAGGCTGTGAAATTTATAAAACCTTCTTCTCTTAAAATAAGTTGTGCACGGTGATAAAATCTTTCAGCATTAAAACCATTATAATCAAAGACAATATTTTCTACTTTATTATCTTTTGTTATTAAATCATGAGCGACAACAATTTTTTTAGCAGCGTGTTCTCTCATGACATTTAAATTTAAAGGAGCATCAACTCTTTCAAATTTATCAAAAAATAAGCGACCTCTATGTGTAGTTTTATTTACAATTTTATCGCGTCTTATATAATAATGATCGCCAATTATTTTAATTAGCGACATATCCATTGGTGTAATCAAAACATAGCCCTTTCATAAATAATAAAATTACTTGCAAGTTTTTTTAATTCTTGTTTAATATTCTCTTGTAATTTTTCATTATTAATATCATCTAAAATATCTGCAATATAATTTGACACAGTTTCCATTTCTTTTTCTTTAAAACCTCTGGCAGTAAGGGCTGGAGTTCCAAGTCTTAATCCACTTGTGATAAAAGGACTTCTAATCTCTCCTGGAACGGTATTTTTATTTGCAGTAATACCTGCATTTCCAAGAGCTAAATCTGCATCTTTTCCACTAAATTCACGATCTAAAAAACTCATTAAAACAAGGTGATTATCTGTTCCATCGCTAACAAGTTTAAATTTTCTATCCATTAAAACATTAGCTAAAACCTGAGCATTGGTTCTTACTTGTTTTGCATAAACTTTCCACTCATCGCTAAGATTAAATTTAAATCCTACTGCTTTTGCAGCAATTACATGCATCAAAGGACCACCTTGAATACCTGGAAAAATCGCAGAATTAATTTTTTTAGCAAGCTCTTCATCATTTGTCATAATAATACCACCTCTTGGACCACGCAAAGTTTTATGTGTAGTTGAGCTTACTACATGAGCGTGCGGAAAAGGACTTGGATGCTCCCCTGCTACAACAAGGCCTGCAATATGAGCTATGTCAGCAAAAAGATAAGCACCTATTTCATCGGCAATTTCTCTAAATTTAGCAAAATCAATCACTCTTGCATAAGCACTAGCTCCACAAACTATAAGTTTTGGCTTTTCTTTTTTAGCAATTTCTCTTACTTTTTCATAATCAATTCTTCCATCAAGTTCTACACCGTAAAAACAACTTTCGTACATTTTACCTGAAGAACTTACTTTTGCGCCATGAGTTAAATGTCCACCATGACTTAAATCCATTCCTAAAATTTTATCACCTGGATTAATCAAAGCCGCATAAACACCTTGATTAGCTTGAGAACCCGAATTAGGCTGAACATTAGCAAATTTGCAATTAAAAAGTTTTTTACATCTTTCAATGGCTAGAGTTTCAATCTCATCAACAAATTCACAACCACCATAATATCTTTTACTCGGATAACCTTCTGCGTATTTATTTGTCAAGATACTTCCCATAACTTCCATTACTTCAGGTAAAGTGAAATTTTCACTCGCTATCATTTCAAGACCTTCACATTGACGCTCTAACTCTTTGTTTGTTAAATCAAAAATTTCTTTATCAAACATTTCTAAACTCATTCCTTCTCCTTTAGTTCTGATTTTAATGGACGCATTGCAGGAAACAATATCACATCTCGAATAGATTTTTTGTTTGTCAAAAGCATAACAAGTCTATCTATGCCTATGCCCTGCCCTGCCGTTGGGGGCATTCCATAACCCAAAGCATTTACAAAATCTTCATCCATTTCACAAGCCTCTTCATCGCCTGCATTTTTAGCTTCAATTTGTTTTAAAAATCTCTCATATTGATCAAGAGGATCATTAAGCTCATTAAAACCATTTGCCAATTCTCTTCCACAAATAAACAACTCAAATCTCTCAGCAATCTGAGAATCCTCATCACTACGTCTTGATAAAGGACTTATGGAAATAGGAAAATCAATCACAAAAGTAGGATTGATCAATTTTTCTTCCACATAATTGTCAAAAAGTTCAGCTTGTAAATGTCCAAGTTCAAGCTTTTCATTCGCTTCAAAACCATCTGCTTTTAATTTAGTAAGAATTTTTTCCTTATCTTCGATTAAATCCCTATCTAAACCACCATACTTACAAAGTGCATCTTTATAGGTTATTCTTTCAAAAGGTTTGGAAAAATCTATCATTTTTCCATCAAATTCTATTGTTTTTCCTAAATTAAGTTTATCCAAAAGTAAAGCAAAAAGTTCTTCAGTTAAATCCATTAAATCTTTATAATTATGATAAGCCCAATAAAATTCTATAGTTGTAAATTCGGGATTATGAGTTAAATCCATACCTTCGTTTCTAAAACAACGATTGATTTCAAAAACCGCCTCAAAACCACCCACTATAAGTCTTTTAAGATAAAGTTCTGGAGCAATTCTTAAAAATCTTTCTACACCTAAAGAATTATGAAAAGTTATAAAAGGCTTAGCGTTTGCTCCACCTGCAATCGGATGCATCATAGGAGTTTCTACTTCTAAAAAGCCTTTATTTTCAAAAAAATGACGAATCAAACTCACCACTTTAGAACGCACTAAAAAATCTTTTCTAACTTCTGCATTCATTATCATATCAACATAACGTTTGCGATATCTTTGCTCAATATCTGTTAATCCATGATATTTTTCAGGTAAAGGAACAATAGCTTTTGTAGCGAGTTTTACTTTGCTTGCATGCAAACTAAACTCACCTGTTTTAGTTACAAAAGGAAAACCTTTAACCAAAACAATATCACCCACCTCTAAATTCTTTTTTAAAATCGTATAAAGTTCTTCACCTACGCTATCTCTACTAAAATAAATTTGTAAATTTGTATCCTCATCTTCAATGTTTGCAAAAATCGATTTCCCAGCTATACGCAAAAGTTTCAAACGTCCTGCAACAACAGCATTGACACTTTCATCTCTTTTTTCAATTTGCTCTAAAATATAAGAAAATTTATCCTTAAAAGTCTTTAAAGACATTTCTTTTTCTAAAAAATGAGGATAAGGATTAATCCCTAATTTTTTTAACTCTTTAGCTTTTTCTATTCTTTGCTGCTCTAAAATATTATCAAACATTTATATTTTTACCTTTGCTTTTTGATTATTACAATCGCCACAAACACCATAAAGCTGCATCAAATGCCCTGTAAGTTTAAAACCATGTTCTTTTGCAATCAAGGCTTGCTGTCTTTCTATAATAGGATTTTCGAACTCTATAATTTTTCCGCAATTTTTACATATCATATGATCATGATGAGGTTTATTGGCAAGCTCATATTTTTTACCTGCTGAACCAAAAGAAATGGAAGTTACCATTTCTGCTTCTTCAAGCAAATTTAAAGTACGATAAACAGTTGCAATTCCTACATTTAAATCAGGTTCAGCTTGTTTGATTTCCATATATAAACTTTCGGGCGTGTAATGAGTATCACTGTGATAAAGGGTTTTTAAAAGCACTTCTCTTTGCTTGGTATATTTAAGTCCGCCTTGTCTTAATATTTTTTTAAATCTCTCAAGTAAAACATCATATTCCACATTTTCTATCAGCATATCACTCCCCTTTTTGAGTATTGTTTAAATCACTTACAATATCTTGCAACTTTTCACTAGCATGATCTAGACTATTTTCTGCTAAAGGTTGATTCATAATAAAAGATCCCGTTTCTTTAAGCAAATTTAAAGTATAGCTATTTTTAGCAAAATTACCTAATTTGTCATTTAAAAAATCGATTCTTGCTACACAAAAAACCAAAATTGCAAAAATTAAAAAGATTTTTGCTCCGCCAAATATAAAGCCACCAATACGATCTAAAAAACCTAAGCCACTTAATTTAATCAACTTAGAAAGAAAATTACCCACCAATAAACAAACTATCCAAAAAATAATTAATATGGCTAAAAATCCAGCAAATCCAGCTAAGCTTTGATTTTCTATCTTATAAAAAGTACTTTGTATAAATTCAGCTGCTTGAGTTGCATATTTTGAAGCAATAAAAACACCACCAATAATACCCAAAAGTCCAAAAATTTCTTTTATCAAACCATTGATAATACCCTTAAGCCCTAAAAGCAAGGTAAATCCTAAAATAAAAGCATCAAACCAATAAAAATTCATTTCAATACACTCTCTGATTTTTTGTTTTAAATTTATTCTACAAATAAGCACTAAATGCTAAGTTAATCATTCTATGATTTTAGGAACAACAAAAAAATGTTCTTGTTTTTTTGGAGCACAATCTAAAACCTCATCAATAACATTGCTATTTCTTATCTCATCAATCCTCAAAGGAGCTCCACCTTTTATAGTACTCACAGTAATCTCTTGGGAGTTTAAATCAAGTTCGTTTAACTTTTCAACAAAATTCACAATTTCACTTAACTGTGCAATGGTTTCATTTCTGTTTTTTATTATTTGTAAAGCACTTAATTTTTCAAGCTTGCTTAATAATTTCTCATCTATTTGCATTTCTTAAACCTTAATAAAAAAGTTAAAATTTTGAAAATTATATCATAAAAAGCTTTAAATTGTTTAGGATATTTTGCAATTTATATGATACAATATCATAATTTTTCTATACAAAAATAAAAATATTTTTTTCAAGGATAAATTTTGGGACTAAAAGATAATTTAAAAGTTGTTAAAAACGAACTTAACACAGAAGAACAATTTATAGAAAATTTTATCAAAGGAGAGAGATTTATACGCAAGTATAAATTTTACATATCTGCTGTTGTGATAATTTTAGTTGCTTGGTTTGCTGGAAATTTTATAATCTCAAAAATAAACGATTATAAAACAAAAGAAGCAAATGAAATTTATGCCAATCTAATACAAGATCCTAGCAATAAAAATCTTTTAGAACAACTTAAAAATAAAAATACCAATCTTTACGCTATCTTTTTACTAAAAGAAAATATTAATGATTTCAATAATACAACTCTCCAAAATGAACTAAAACAAATTTATAATAATGCTCAAACAAACACTTTACTTAAAAATATTATCGCATTATCTTTAGGAGATAAATCGATATTTTTAAAAAATTATGATAAATTATTAGAAGCTTACAAACTTTTAGAGCAAAATAAAATCGAAGAAGCTAATGTTTTACTTTCTCAGATAAAAGAAAATTCAAGTTTAAATCAAATAGCTAAAAACCTCAAACATTATCAAGGCATTACACAATGAAAAAAATATTTTTAACACTATTTTGTTTAATATTTCTATGTGCTTGTGGCACCAAAAGACAATATTTTGAACCAAAACAAACCGATGGAGATTTAAGTCATAATAGCAATTTAAAAAGTAAAATTGTTGATTGGAATCTAGTTTCTGCAAAACTTAGCAATAATACAGCTATCTTAAAAAATAATATCTCCATAGACAAGTTTAAACTTCCTAAAAATTATATGCTTCTAGCTTATCAAGATGGGGAATATTTTACTGCAGATAATAATGGAAATTTAAAAATTTTTGACAATTCTTATAATGAAATTTATAATTTTCAATTTGACGCTAGTGTTGTAGGAGTAGCTTCTAATGGAGATGATTTAGCCCTTGTACTTGCAAACAATACTATAGTTCTTGCAAATCGTTCTTTGGGTATTAAATTCACTCAAACCCTAACCTCAGCTCCAGCTCAAGATAGTCGTACCGCTAATCCTATATTTTTAGACAATATCATCGTATATCCAACACTGGATGGCAAAATTTTAATTCTTTCAAGAAACAATCTTCAAGTCATTAAAGATGTGGTTATTTCAGCAGAAAATTTTTTCAACAATGTAATCCATCTAAGCGTAATCGGAGATAAACTTATAGCAGCAACAGCTAAAAAAATCATTGTTGTAAGCCCTGCTAGAACTCTTTATCTTGACGCTGACATAAAAGATGTTGCACTTAGTGATGATAGTATTTTTATTCTAGAAAAAGATGGCACTATTATTAAAACTGATTATAACTTAAGAAAAATTGCGGAAAAAAAATTTGAATTTGCTATTTTTGTAAAAAGCAATATATACAATAATTATTTATATATTTTTGAAAAAACAGGCTATCTTATCAAAATGAATCTAAATTTAGATAATACGCAAGTATTTAAACTTTCAGAAGCTGTTGATAAAATTTCTTTCATGGGGAATGGTAAATTTTACTACGGAGATAAAATTTTAGATTTGCTATGATAAAAATTTTAGAACAAACAATAAAGGCTTTAAAATTAAATTTAAAGCCCTATGACTTAAGTATGTTGACTAGAAAAAAAAGTTATATTTGCGCTAAAGATCAAAATAACATTCTTTTTATGTATACAGGAAAAACAAAATTTTTAATGAAAGATGCCTTATTTTTAGAAAATCTAGCACAGCAAATTAACATAAATAACAAATATTTTTTTAGCATGGCTTCTCTTTGCTCTAAAGCAAAAAATCATCTAGAAATGAAAGGATTTAATATCTATGCTGCTCTGTGACATTGGGAATTCAAATGCTAATTTCCTAGATGATAACAAATATTTTACTCTTAGTATAGATCAGTTTTTAGAATTTAAAAATGAACAAAAAATTTTTTATATCAATGTCAATGAACATCTCAAAGAACATTTAAAAAATCAAAAAAATTTTATCAATCTTGAACCTTATTTTTTATTTGACACAATTTATCAAGGATTAGGAATCGATCGCATAGCAGCTTGTTATACTATTGAAGATGGAGTTGTTGTAGATGCAGGTAGTGCTATTACAATTGATATTATTTCTAATTCTATACATCTTGGTGGTTTTATCTTGCCAGGTATTGCAAATTATAAAAAAATTTATAGCCATATTTCACCACGATTAAAAAGTGAATTTAACACTCAAGTTAGTCTTGATGCATTCCCACAAAAAACCATGGATGCTTTAAGTTATGGTGTTTTTAAAGGAATTTACCTACTGATAAAAGATGCCACTCAAAATAAAAAGCTTTATTTCACTGGTGGAGATGGACAATTTTTAGCAAATTTTTTCGATCACGCAATTTATGATAAACTTTTAATCTTTCGAGGAATGAAAAAGATTATAAAAGAAAATCCCAATTTACTTTATTAAAAATGTTACAAAAATTCTCATTGATATCAAACCTTAATGAAATTTAACTTTTTGTAAAACAAATTCAATTAAACTTCTATTTAGAAAAAAGTTTATTAAAATAAAAAAAGGAAAAACAATGAGCCAACAAGAATTTGATGTGCTTGTCATCGGAGCTGGAATTTCAGGAGCAGCATTATTTTACGAGCTTGCAAGATATACAAATATTAAAAATATTGCTTTGATAGAAAAATATAATACAGCTGCAACATTAAATTCTAAGGGAACGAGTAATTCTCAAACCATTCATTGTGGAGATATTGAAACCAATTATACTTTAGAAAAAGCGCGAAAAGTAAAAAGAACAGCTGATATGATAGTTAAATATGGACTCATGCAAAATGCGCAAAATAATTTCATGTTTTCTCATCAAAAAATGGCCCTAGCTGTTGGAGATATAGAATGTGATTATATGAAAAAACGCTATGAAGAATTTAAAGAACTTTATCCTTATATAAAATTTTTCGATAAAGCAAAAATCAAACAAATTGAACCCAAGGTTGTTTTAGGAGAAGATTGCAATCAAGATAGACCTGAAAATATCTGTGCCATGGGTGTTGAAAGCGGCGAGGTTTTTACAACTGTAGATTTTGGGAAAATGAGTATAAATCTAATAGAACAAGCGCAAAAACAAAATAAAAATACTTTTGTTGCCTTTAATCAAGAAATTATTCACATAGAAAAAAAGGAAGATATTTTTATATTAAAAACCTCAAATCATCAAGAATACCATGCCAAAAGCGTAGTTGTCAATGCTGGGGCACACTCTTTATATTTAGCACATAAAATGAACTTAGGTATGGATAAGTCTTGTTGGCCTGTTGCAGGAAGTTTTTATTTAACCAAACAAAAACTTTTAAACGGTAAGGTTTATATGGTGCAAAATCCTAAACTTCCATTTGCAGCTCTTCATGGAGATCCTGATTTACTTGCTGATATGAACACTCGCTTTGGACCTACCGCACTTGTTATTCCAAAACTAGAACGTTATCATGGTCTAAAATCAGTTCCAGAATTTTTTGAAGCACTAAAACTTGATAAAACTGTTTTTAAAGTAACTTTTAATATGTTTAAAGATGCAACAATTAGAAATTACATCTTTTATAATTATCTTTTTGAACTACCTTTTATTGATAAAAGCTTATTTGTTAAAGATGCCAAAAAAATAGTCCCAAGTCTTAAAGCAAGTGATATTTATTATGCAAAAGGTTTTGGAGGCGTAAGACCACAAGTTATTGATAAAACTAAAGGAGAATTAATGCTAGGTGAAGCAAGCATCACAGAAACCCCTGGTATTATTTTCAATATGACTCCAAGTCCTGGGGCAACAAGTTGTTTAGGAAATGCTGAAAGAGACGCAAAACTTATATGTAATTACTTAGGAATGGAATTTAACGAAGATAAATTTTCTTCAGAATTATTGTAATCATTTTGTTTCTATTTTTAGCTACAATAATTTCAAAAGGAGTTTGCTATGCTTAAAAAAACAAAAATTGTAGCCACAGTAGGTCCAGCAAGTGAAAAGGAAGAAATTCTACGCCAAATGATTATCAATGGTGTAAATGTTTTCCGTTTAAACTTTTCTCATGGAACACATGAGTATCATAAAAAAAACTTAGATACCATAAGAAGAGTAGCTAAAGAATTGCATACTCGTATTGGAATTTTACAAGATATTAGTGGTCCTAAAATTCGTACAGGCGAACTTAAAGAACCATTTGAATTAAAAAAGGGTGATAGAATTGATTTTTATCGTGAAACAATTTTAGGGGAGAAGATTGCTCAAAATCATTATAAAATCAGTATCAATCAAAAATCTATTTTAGATATGTTAAAAATTGATGAATATATTTATCTATACGATGGATCAATTCGTGCTAAAGTAGTAAGCATAGATGATCAAAAAATTGAAACCATTATAGAAAATGATGGTTTTTTAAACTCAAATAAAGGTATTAATTTTCCGAACACTAAAATCAATATTGATGTTATTACACAAAAAGATAAAAATGATTTACTTTGGGGTATAAAAAATGAAGTAGATTTTTTAGCAATATCTTTCGTACAAAATGCGCACGATATTGATGAAGTTCGTGAAATTTTAGCACAAAATAACGCAAAAATATCCATTTTTGCAAAAATTGAAAAATTTGATGCAGTAGAAAATATTGATGAGATTATTAAATCTAGCGATGGTATAATGGTTGCAAGAGGAGACTTAGGTATTGAGGTGCCTTATTATAAAGTTCCTAATATCCAAAAAGAAATTATACAAAAAGCAAACAATGCCTCTAAGCCTGTTATTACTGCGACTCAAATGCTTTTTTCATTAGCCAAAAGCAAAACCGCCACAAGAGCTGAAATTTCAGATGTTGCAAATGCTGTTTTAGATGGAACAGATGCAGTAATGCTAAGTGAAGAAAGTGCCGTTGGTATAGATCCTGCAAATGCTGTTGATATAATGTGCCAAACTATAATAGAAACAGAAAAACGCTATCCATATAACAAATTTAATGATTTTAATGATTTAGACAATACAGATAAAATCATGCGTTCTTCAGCTCATCTTGCAACAGATCTTAACGCTGATGCTATTTTTTCTTTAACAAGTAGCGGAAAATCTGCTATTAAGATTGCAAGATATCGTCCAAATATAGAAATCATAGCAGTAGGACATTCTGAAAAAACCTTAAACTCTTTAAGTATAGTTTGGGGAGTTAATCCTGCGATCTTGGTTAACAAAAGTAATGAACTTACAGAATTATTAAAAGACTCTGTAAGATCAAGTGTTGAAAAAGGTTTTGTGAATGAAGATAAATGCTATCTTCTAACCGCAGGCTTTCCAGCAGGAGTAGAAGGCACTAGCAATCTTATCCGCATTCTCAATAAAGAGCAAATTACTTATTATCTACAATAAAACATTAAATTCCTTTGAAAATAAGGAATTTAATGTCCTTATAAATTTTTTAAGTCAAAAGTCGATATAAATTAAAGCCTCACACAAAGGAGCAAATATGCAAGTGAATACTTTTTCAAATATCGCTAGCATGGCACAAACACAAGTTAGCAATAAGAAGGCAGATGATGCTAAGGAAAACACAAAAGACAAAAATGTTCAAAGTGCTAATTCTAGCAAGGATGTAGATAAAAATACCCTTGAAAAATTAAATGCACTTGGTGGAAAGGGCATTACACAAATTTACCTAGTTCAGTTTCAACAGCAAACAATGAATACTGTAATAGGTTCGAGCAATGCCCAAACTGGACTAGATAGTCTTTTAAATGGTGCCAATTTAGATACTGCGAAATCTATACTTAAAAATATTGATTTTGCATCCTTGGGCTACAGTGGCAAAAATCCACTTGATATGAATACAGATGAACTTCAACAACTTGTAAGTGAAGATGGTTTTTTTGGAGTGGAAAATACAGCCAGTCGCATCGCGGATTTTGTTATTAAAGGCGGTGGCGATGATGTTGAAAAATTGAAAAAAGGTCTTGAAGGTATGAAAAAAGGATTTGAGCAAGCAGAAAAAATGTGGGGCGGAGAACTTCCTCAAATCAGTCAAAATACAATAGATGCGGCACTTAAAAAAGTTAGCGATCGCATCGATGAACTAGGCGGAAAAACTCTAGATCTTCAAGCTTAACTAAAAATGCTTAGAAAGTTCTAAGCATTTTTAGTTGTTATTGATATCAAAAGTAAAAAATTCACTCTTAAAATTATTAGGTAAAGTTTTATACTGAGATATCGCAGCTTCATAGTTCTTTACTTCTTGATACAACATACCAAGAGCTGCTTTACTTTCTTTGTTATTTTTATCTGTAAGTTTAGAAAGCTGCAAAAGCGCTATAGCTGAATTTGGATTATTTGCACCTACGGCTGCTACGGCTGCTAAAAATAAAGTTTTAGTATCTTTAGCTCCATAATCATCAATCAAAGAATTATAAAGCGCATAAGCCTCCTCGTATTGCTGTGCAAAAATATCCAAATAAGCTAAAGTTTGTAAAATACCCTCATCTTTTGCTCCTGAAACATTAATCAACTCTTTAAATTTCTGTCTTTCTAAATTTAAAAGCCCTGCAATATGCATTAAATTAACATAAAATTCCCTAGCTATATTTGGCCCACCAAAAACACTACGATAATCAAGCTTTAAATTTTTAAAATGAATTTGAGCATTTTGAGCATATTCTTTAATATTTAAATTTGAATTTAAAGAATTAAAATACAAAATATTTGCCAAAATATCTTCAGGTAACTCTGAACGCAATTTAGCAATTTTCACATCTACTTGATTATTAAGGTTATTATTTTTAGCAACAATAGCTTCAAAAATCAAACTCAAAGGCGTGTCTTTTTTTGTTTCATCTAAATAAGGAAGCATAGAAATATAATTATTATTAACTAAAAACAACATACTTTTTTGCATATTAGCTTTAAAATTAGAATCAGCAGCTATATTATCAAGAATTTCATTGTAAAGTTTAGTTGTATCAATATCAATTAATTTTGCACAAAACATAGCAAAAGCACCTGCTAAGTAATTTTTAGGATTAAGATGATATGAACTTGAAAAATGCTTATAAGCAAGTTCATAATTTTGCATTTGGGCATAGGTTAAAGCCAAATTATAATGTAAAATACTATGTTCTGGATAATCCTTGATAAGTTTTTGAAATTCTTGGTTAGCAAGGCGTAACTTCTGATTTAATGCATAGTTAATAATATTGGCAATTTTTACATTGGTAGATGAAAGAGCTTTGCTTGCATTAAGATAAATTCCCGCATCAGTACTATCATCTACGAAATCTGTAACATTAGCTTTTTTAATATACAAAGCAGCCTGCTTACTATCAAACACTTGATAAGGTGCAAAATAAAAAAGTAAATCGAATTGATCTTTTTGTTTTTTTAACAAATCTTTTGAAAAAGAATTTTGAGCAACTGCTATATTAAAAAGATCCTTATTTAAACGAACTTGAATTTTATAAGTATCTAAAATCTTATATCTATCTTTATCATTATCATAAGAATTTTGCAAGCGTGCTAACATATCTTGATAATTTCCTGTTTTAATATCAACCAATGTTAAAGCCGCCAAACTCTGATTAAAATCTCTTTCAATTTTCATCGCTGTACTTAAAGCGACTTTAGCTTTAGCATATTCTCCTATTCTAGCGTATAAAAGACCTAAAGATAAACTAGATTCAAAATTGCCTTGAGAATTTAATTGCTGTATAGCCTTGGAATCAAAGTCCATTTTTGCATAAATTTTAGCAGACAAATACTTTGCAACATCAGAATACGGCTCCACATCTGTTCTTTGTAACATTTGTAAGGCCTCAGGGTAATATCCTTTGTAATAATTAATCAAGCTTAAATAATAATCATATAATTTTGATTTTCCTTCTTTTGGAAGATACACTTGAGCTAAATCAATATAATATCTAAATTTTTCCTTATCATTAAGCTTTAAAGCACAAACAGCAGCATTGATAGCAGCTACACTTTGATTTTCTCCATTGGCTATAGCTTTCTTGAAGCTTTCAAAAGCTTCTTGGAATTTATTCTCATTCATTTGAGAAACGCCTAAATTATAATTAGATAAAGATTCATTATATACGGCAACTTGCTCATAAACTTTTAAAGCCTGTTCAACTTCACCCTTTAAATATAAAGCATTTGCTTTTTGGATCATACCATCAATTCTTTGCATATCATTGTATTTATATGATTCATCAGGCATAACAACAGGTTGTTCTAAAGGCTTAGAAGCTATAATATCTGGTTTAATTTTTCCTTCACTAAAAGTTAAATAAAAAAGTGTAAAAACTAAAATACAAATAATCCCCAAAGATAAACCCACAAGAGACATAAACTTACGATCTTTATACCAAGGCGTAAGCTCTTGACTTTCAACTTCTTCAAAAGTTGATACATCTTCAGGCGCACTTTCTCTTGTAAATTTAAAACCACTCTCACTATTTTCTTGAGGTAATTCTTCTGGCAATGATGCAAATTCTTCATCTTCTGGAGCTTGCCCCTCTTGCCCCTTAAATCCCTCTAAACTCTCATCGAGTCTTGGTTGATTTAAGCCATCTTCAGGTTTTTCTAGTATTATATCTTCTTGTTCAGCCATCTATACTCTTTAAAAATATTTTTTCAAAGCATCAGGAATATGAATTTTTCCTTCTTTATCTTGATAATTTTCCATAATTGCTACCAAAGTTCTTCCTACCGCTAAAGATGAGCCATTAAGAGTATGGACGAGTTCATTTTTTCCTTGTTCGTTTTTATAGCGAATTTTAGCGCGTCTTGCTTGAAAATCACGACAATTTGAAACCGAGCTGATCTCACGATATTTATTTTGTCCTGGAAGCCACACTTCAAGATCTACAGTTTTTGCTGCACTAAAACCCAAATCTCCGGTACAAAGCATCAAATGTCTATGCGCTAAACCTAAAGAACTCAGTAAATCACTTGCACACTCAAGCATTTCATTAAACACGCTATCACTTTGCTCAGGTTTAGTGATACTTACAAGCTCTACTTTTTCAAACTGGTGTTGTCTTATAATACCTCTTGTATCACGCCCTGCACTGCCTGCTTCTTTTCTAAAACAAGCACTATAACAAGTCATTTTTATCGGTAAAGTTTCACTCGCTAAAATTTCTCCACTATAAAGATTGGTTACTGGAATTTCAGAAGTTGAGATCAAATATAAATCCTCATCATCTACTTTATACATATCTTCTTTAAATTTTGGCAACTGACCTGTCCCAAACATAGTAGCACCATTTACCAAAAAAGGCACATTAACAAATTCAAATCCACGACTTCTATTAAAATCTATCATATAATTTACCAAAGCACGGCTTAATAAAGCTCCTTCGTTTTTAAGTACACAAAAACGACTTTGTGAAATTTTTACCCCACGCACAAAATCAAGCCAATTTAAACTCTCACCCAATTCAAAATGTTCTTTTGGAATAAAATCAAAGCTAGGCGGATTTAATATTTTTTTAAGCTCCACATTTTCATCTTCATCTTCACCTACAGGCACAGACTCATCAGGGATATTTGGGATGGCATGAGCGATTTCTTCAAGCTCATTTTCTAAAGCATTTACTTTAGCGCTTTGCTCATTAATTTTGCTTTTATTTTCGCTTAATTTTGCTTTTAAACTTTCTTTATCTTCGGCTGTAGCAAGCTCTTTGCTGAATTTATTTTGAAAAGCTTGAAATTCTTCTAAAGCTGTTTTTTCTTTTTTTAAACTTGCAAAAAGTTCAGCAAGTTTTTTTAAGATATTTTCATCAACTTTTTTATTTTTTAACTTTTTAGCCACTTCATCAAAATTATTTTGCAAATTTTTTAAATCTAGCATTTTCTACTCCTTAAAATCCGATTTTTTCATAAATTTTTTGCATTTTTTCTTGGGCAATTTTTCTTGCTTTTGTCGCACCAAAATCTAAAATTTCTTTTAAATGCGAAGGCTTTTCTAAAAGCTCATTGTATTTTTCTCTTGCTTCTTTAAAATAAGCATTTACAAGCTCGTTTAAATACATTTTAAAATGTCCATAACCCTCACCACCTTTTTCATAGCGTATTTGTAATTCTTTTTGCCCTGCTTCATCTAAAAAAAGCTTTGCGATTTTAAAAACATTGCAGTTTTCATGATCTTTTGGATCTTCTAAAGCGGTACTATCTGTAACTATGGAAGAAATTTGTTTTTTTAAGGTTTTTTCACTGCTAAAAATATCTATAGTATTTTGATAAGATTTACTCATTTTTGCTCCATCAGTGCCTACAACTACAGCTACTTCTTCATTAACTTTAGCCTCTGGAAGGGTAAAAATTTCACCCCATTCATTATTAACTTTTAAAGCAATATCGCGTGCGATTTCAACATGCTGGATTTGATCTTTTCCTACAGGGACAATTTGTGTATCAAAAAGTAAAATATCAGCTGCCATTAAAACAGGATAAGAAAAAAGCCCATGTGAAGCACTAAGCCCCTTGGCAACTTTATCCTTGTAACTATGCGCACGCTCTAATAAACCCATAGGAGTAAATTGCGATAAAATCCAATAAAGCTCCATAACTTCCTTAACGTCACTTTGCAACCAAAAAACGCTTTTTTGAGGATCTATACCAAGGCTTAAAAAAGCCGCAGCAGCTTTTAAGGAATTTTGTTTAAGTTTTTCTCCATCTTGAGAAGAAGTCATGGCATGATAATTAGCAATAAACATAAACATTTGGCTTTTTTCTTGTGCACCTACCATTTGTTTAATCGCACCAAAATAATTACCTATATGCAAATCGCCACTTGGCTGAAGCCCTGTTAATACTCTCATTTTATCACCTTTTTAATCTCGCTTAAAAGCTCATCTATATTTTTATTTTCTATATTTAAAACAAAATTTGCCTTTTGTTCATACTTGCTTAAACGCTCATTATATAATTTTTTTGCTTTAATTTCATCATAAAACAAAGGTCTTTTAGAAATTTCATTTTCATCTAAACGCTTTTTTAAATATTCAAAATCTGCTTTTAAATAAATACAAAAACCTGATTTTTCTAAATTTGAAACATTAACAAAACCCCCACCTGTAGCAATACAAGTTTTCTCACAAGAACTAAAAAAATCAGCCATTTTTTGCTCTTGTTCTCTAAAAAAATTCTCCCCTTTTTGCGCAAAAATTTCACTGACTTTTTGATTAAATTTTTGTTCTATTAAAAAATCACTATCTAAAAAAACAAGATCTAAATCCCTAGCTAAAGCTCTTGCTAAAGTGCTTTTTCCAGAACCCATAAATCCTATAAAAACGATATTTTTAGCTTTCATCATTTTCTTTACTGCCCTTTTTACGCGAAGCAATCACTAAAGGCACACCTTCAAAATTAAATTCTTTTCTAATTTGATTTTGTAAATAACGCTTATAGCTAAAATGCAAGGCCTTAGGACGATTCATAATAAGTGCAATTTTTGGCGGTGCTAAGTCGTATTGTACTGCATAATAAATTTTAACCAATTTCCCATAATCATGCGGCAAAGGATGTGATCTTGTGGCATTTTCTATCAAGGTATTAAGCTTAGAAGTTTGGATTTTCTGAGTGAAATTTTCAAAAATTTGCAAAATTTTATCGAGTAAAACATGCACCCTTTTTCCACTTAAAGCTGATACACTAATCACGGGTGCGTAAGCTAGAAATTTAAAACGATCAAGACGCAATTCTTTTACAGTCTTATCAAAATCCATCTCACTTTTATCCCATTTATTTAAAACAATAATCACACCCAAATAATGCTTAGCCACAAGCCCAGCAATGCGTTCATCAAGCTCGTTAAAGCCCTCATGCACATCTAAAACCAAAAGTGCTATTTGAGAATGAGATAAAATTTTTTCCGTGCGATTTAGGGCAAAGCGTTCGAGTCCTTGAATTTTACCCCTTTTTCTAATACCTGCAGTATCAACAAATTCTATCACTTTATCTTTATGAACTACACTTTCATTAACAGGATCTATAGTAGTTCCTGCGATAGAACTTACAACACTGCGTTCTTGCTTAACCAAAGCATTTAAAAGACTTGATTTTCCAACATTTACACGCCCTACAATACCCACTCTGATATGATTTTGATCGACTTCTTTAAATTGAAATTCTTTTCCTTCTTCATAATGCTCTAAAAAATCTTCTAAATTTTCTTCTTCATCGGGGATTAAAAACTCTTCATGTAAAAATTTTTCAAGCCATTCATAAAGTTCATCTAAGCCTACATTATGAGTTACTGAAAGATTAAAGATTTCCTTTACGCCAAAATTTACAAACTCCCAAGCCCTTTCTTCATCTTTTTTATTATCTACTTTATTAATCACTAAGGCTATAGGTTTTCCAAGTTTTTTTAAAGAATAAAAAAACTGTCTATCCTCATCATCAGGTGCTAATTTTCCATCAACTAGATAAAGTATGATATCGCTTTCTTTGGCTACTTTTAAAGTGTTTTTTTTCACATTTTTAAAAAGTTCATCACTTTCATCAAGCCCTCCACTATCAATAAGCATGGCTTTTTTTGAATTAATATGAATTTCTGTTTTATTTGTATCTCTAGTTGTGCCTGAAATATCACTTGTAATAGCTATTCTTTGTCTTGCCATTCTATTAAAAAGACTTGATTTTCCCACATTTGGCTTACCTATAAGTATAATGCTTTGCATTTTTTTCCTAGAAAATTATATTTTTAAAATTATATAAAATTTGGCTTAATATTAAGCAAAAAAAGACTAGAATTAGCCCAGATTTTAGTCAAGGAAAAAAAATGCTAAAAGTAATCAAGCATAATTTAGGAATTTATTTCATGATTTTAGCATGTTTGGATTTTGCACTTATGGGAGCTTGTGCAAAAATTCTTAGCAAGGAAATGAGTTCTATAGAAATTATGTTTTTTAGAAATATCATAGGAATTTTTTTCATAGTCTATCTTTTAAAACGATCTAAGGCACATAAAGAAGGGGGACATTTTTGGCTCTTGGTATTTCGTGGAGTAGTAGGCACGCTTTCACTATATATGTTTTTCTATAATGTTTCAAATATTACACTAGGTGGAGCTTTTGCTTTTCAAAAAACCTCTCCTATTTTTATTACTTTAATAGCTTTTGTTGTTTTTAAAGAAAATATTGGCATCAAAGGCTGGATAGGAATTTTAATAGCATTTAGTGGAGTACTTTTAATTGCTCAGCCTTGGGCTCATAATTTAAATCATTCAGGCTTTGATTTAAAAAATTCAGTTATAGGTATCACGAGTGGATTTTTAGCCGCTTTAGCTCTTACAAGTGTAAGAGAACTTAGAAAATCTTACACTACAGAACAAATTGCCTTTTCTTTTATCCTTTTAGGAACCTTAATGCCTTTAATTTCTATGATCAGTGCTGAATTTTTTGAACCACAGCATCTTGATTCTTTACATTTAGATTTCATTCTAGCACCTTTTGTGATGCCAAGTCTTATAGCTTGGCTTATCATTGCCATTATGGGAACTTTAGGCACCATTTATCAAATTCATATCACTAAAGCTTATGGTATCGCTAAACAAGCAGGAGTAGTTGCTGGAGTTAGTTATCTTGATGTGGTATTTAGTATGATAGTTGGGATAATTTTAGGAGATAATTTACCAAGTACTATGGTTTTTTTAGGTATAATAGGCATTATTTTTGGTGGATTAATTTTAGTTAAGAACAAAGGAAAAAAATGAAAAAAATGATACTCATTGCTGGTCCTTGCGTGATAGAAAGCAAAGATTTGATTTTTAAAGTTGCCGAACAATTAAAAAATTTTAATGAAAACCCAAATATAGAATTTTATTTCAAATCAAGTTTTGATAAGGCCAATCGCACAAGTATTAATTCTTTTCGAGGTCCTGGTCTTGAAGAAGGATTAAAAATTTTACAAAGCGTAAAAGATGAATTTGGTATGAAAATCTTAACCGATATACACGAAAGCAATCAAGCAAACCCTGTAAGTGAAGTAGCTGATGTCTTGCAAATTCCTGCTTTTTTATGTCGTCAAACCGATTTACTTATAGCCGCAGCAAAAACTAAGGCAAAAGTTAATATCAAAAAAGGACAATTTTTAAACCCAAGCGATATCAAATACAGCGTTAAAAAAGTTCTACAAACCCGTGGTATAGAAGATGAAGGCTATGAAGCTGCTCAAAAAAATGGTGTTTTTGTAGCTGAAAGAGGAGCTAGCTTTGGCTATGGAAATTTAGTAGTAGATATGCGTTCTTTAGTTATCATGCGTGAATTTGCTCCAGTTATTTTTGATGCTACCCATAGCGTACAAACGCCAGGGGCTGCAGGTGGAAGTAGCGGAGGGAAAAGCGAATTTGTAGAACCTTTAGCAAGAGCGGCAGCAGCCGTAGGCATAGATGGCTTTTTCTTTGAAACACATATTAATCCTTGCGAGGCTTTATGCGATGGACCTAATATGCTTAATCTTACACGCCTTAAAAATTGCGTTAATACATTACTAGAAATACAAAATATCATAAAGGAAAACAAATGAATATTATTGAAGGAAAATTAAATTTAGACTCAAATACAAAAATTGCTATCATTAATGCAAGATTTAATCATATCATCACAGATCGCCTTGTAGAAGGAGCAAAAGATGCTTTTTTAAGACACGGAGGCAAAGAGGAAAATCTAAGCCTTATACTTGTTCCTGGTGCTTTTGAGCTTCCGTATGCGTTAAAAAAAGCTATAGAAAGCAAAAAGTTTGATGCAATTTGTTGCGTAGGCGCAGTAATTCGTGGCTCAACTCCGCATTTTGACTATGTTTCAGCAGAAACCACCAAAGGCATAGCCAATGTGAGTTTAAATTATAATATCCCTGTAAGCTTTGGTGTTTTAACTACAGATACAATAGAACAAGCCATAGAAAGAGCTGGAAGCAAGGCAGGTAATAAAGGCTTTGAAGCTATGGCAACTGTAATTGAGATGTTAAATTTAAGCAAGGAGCTTTAATGGCAACGCGTCATCAAGTTCGCCAAAGCGTCATCTCCTTACTTTATGCTTTTGAATTAAATTCTCAAAACAACGTTTTTGTAGATGAAATTTTAGATGAAAAAAAAATACGCAATGAACAAAAAAATTTTACTTTAAATTTATATCATGGAATTTTAGATAATTTAAACAATATTGATGAAACCTTAAATTCATTTCTAAATGATAATCAAATTACAGCTTTAGGACATGTAGAAAGAGCTATACTAAGACTTGGAGCTTATGAGTTACTTTTTACCGATACTCCTAGTGCTATTGTCATCAATGAGGCTATAGAACTTGCCAAAGAACTTGCTAATGACAATTCTCCAAAATTTATAAATGGAGTTTTAGATGCCTTAATAAAGGCTAAAAAATGAAGCTTTGTGTCGCACTTGATCTTTCTACAAAAGAAGAATGCTTACAACTTGCTAAAGAATTAAAAAATTTAGACATATGGTTAAAAGTAGGTTTAAGAGCATATTTAAGAGATGGTTTTAAATTCATAGAAGAACTTAAAAAAGTTGATGATTTTAAAATATTTCTTGATCTTAAAATTCATGATATTCCCAACACTATGGCAGATGCTTGCGAAGAAATATCAAAACTTGGTGTTGATATGATCAATATCCACGCAAGTGCTGGAAAAATAGCCATGCAAGAAGTTATGACACGGCTTAGCAAATTTTCAAAAAGACCATTAGTTTTAGCAGTTTCTGCTCTTACGAGTTTTAATGAAGAAAATTTCTTTAGTATTTATAGACAAAAAATCGAAGAAGCTGTAATTAATTTTTCAAAAATATCCTATGAAAATGGACTTGATGGTATGGTATGCTCTGTTTTTGAAAGTAAAATCATCAAAGAACACACCCAAAGAAATTTCTTAACTCTCACTCCAGGAATTCGTCCATTTGGAGAGAAAAATGATGATCAAAAACGCGTCGCTAATTTAACAATGGCTAGAGAAAATTTAAGCGATTTTATAGTAGTTGGACGCCCTATTTATAAAGATAATAACCCTAGAAAAATTTGTGAAAAAATTCTACAAGAAATTTAATAATCATTATCCTTGTTATATTTTAATAATAAAAATTTTTAATAAGGAAAAATTATGATTATAACTCCTGAGAATTTATATAAAAAAAGAAGAGATTTTTTAAAACTTGGAGCAGGTGCTTTAATAAGTTCAAGTGTGCTTGCTTCTAAACTATCTGCTTTAAATTTCACAAACGATACTAATCCAAACAAACTTGAAATCAGCGATGAAGAACTGGCTACAAATTATGTCAATTTTTATGAATTTTCAACAGACAAAAAAAAGGCTGTATCATTAGCACAAAATTTCAACACTCAAAATTGGAAAATCGATATCAGTGGAGAAATAGAAAAACCTTTAACTCTAAGCATGGAAGATATTTTAAAATTCCCTCTAGAAGAAAGAATTTATCGTTTTCGCTGTGTTGAAACTTGGTCTATGGTGGTACCTTGGGTAGGCTTTGAATTGCGTCGTTTGATTGAAATGGCAAAGCCTACAAGCGAAGCAAAATTTGTTAAATTTACCACTCTTTTAGATAAGAGTCAATTTCCCGATCAAGACGCTTTATTTCCAACTATAGACTATCCTTATGTAGAAGGACTTCGCATGGATGAAGCTATGCATCCTCTTACCTTGCTTGCAGTAGGAATGTATAAAAAAGCCTTAAAGCCTCAAAATGGCGCTCCAATACGCCTTGTTGTTCCTTGGAAATATGGCTTTAAAAGTATTAAATCTATAGTTAAAATAGAATTTACCAAAGAACAGCCTAAATCCACTTGGGAAAGTTACGCTCCAAGTGAATATGGTTTTTATGCCAATGTCAATCCTAATGTTTCTCATCCTAGATGGTCTCAAGCTAACGAGAGGGCTTTAGGAGACTTCTTTACCAAACCTACTTTAATGTTTAATGGCTATGAAAAAGAAGTGGCAAGTTTATATAAAAACATGGACTTGAAAGTGAATTTTTAATGCAGACAAAATACTTTAAATTTCTTGCTTATTTTAGCTTCATCATAAGTTTAATCTATGGATTTTATCATATCATAAAAGCCTTTGATTTTGTAAAAGAAGCCTATATTTACACCGGAATATTTGCTTTAATCTTTTTAAATTTAAGTCTTTTATTTTCTTTACTTAAATTTAAAAAAACAAAAAATTATCCTAAAATTTTAGGTATTTTTGCAGTTTTTTGGGCGATTTTGCACTTTTTAAATTATTTTATTTTTGATAGAAATGCTCAAATTTCAAGGCTTTTCGATGATATTTCACATCGTTTATTAGAAGCAAGTGGATTTATCGCATTTTTAATCATATTTTTAATGCTTTTAAGTTCTTTTAAAATCTTTAAAAAACTTAGTAAAATCAGAAAACTAGGATATTTATGCTTAGTTTTGGCAAGTTATCATTATTTTTTAACCCCAAAAGTTCCTATGTTTTGGGAATGGAGTGCTTTAATTATAGCTTTGTTTTATTTTATAGTTCGCTATACAAAAACATTAAAAAAGTTAAAATCCAACAATCTTACTTTTATCAAAACTTGAATTTAATTCTTTTTGTATGCTTTCTATAAAATCTTGCATTTTAAAAACCCCATCTTGTGATACAGCTACTTTCAAAGCTGTATTCTTTACTACCATTAAAATTTGTGCTCCACTTAATTCATAATTTGATAAAATATTTATATCAAAATCTTTTTCGAATAATGCTTTTTTAGGTAGAAATTTTTCCCAAATTTTAAGCCTATCTTTAAAATCAGGTTTTTTAAATTCTATCTTATAATCAAATCTTCTTGAAAATGCACTATCTAAACTTTCTAAAAAATTTGTCGTAGCGATAATCACACCACTAAAACGCTCAATTTGCTCTAAGAATATATTTTGCATTTGATTATGCATTTTATCGCTACCACTACTTCCATCTACACGCGTACTTAAAAACTGATCGGCTTCATTGAGAAGTAAAATAGGACTTTGTTTACAAGTTTGCACGATATTTTTATAAGTATCAAAAATTTTTCTTACATTTTGCTCACTCTCTCCAACCCATTTGCTCAAAATTTTAGAACAGTCAAAACTAAGAACAGATTTTTTCATTGATTTAGCCATAGCTAAAGCTGACATAGTTTTTCCAGTACCAGCAGGACCATAAAAAATAATTTTAGCTTCTATATTTTTATTACTCTTTATACCCCAAGAATGAAGTCTTTCTAGGACTTTTTTATCTTGTTGTTTTAAAATATTTTCTAAAAGCTCTTTTGTATTTTCAGGCATAATAATATCATTGATGTCAGTGCTTGGTTCTATAAGCTCGAAAATATCTTGATCTTTTAAAACACTTTCAATTTTGATTTTTTTACTTTGTTTTGGTTCAAAATTTATAATTCTTTGTAAAATTTCATCGATAATAAAAAAACTTTTAGAAATATCTCCAAAAGCATTTAAATATTCATCATACTCGATTAAGTTTAAAAGAGGAGCATTTTCTTGTAATAGTTTTTTATTTTTATGCCTTTCTAAATCATTTTCACTGATTAAAGAAAGTAAAGAATTCATTTCTCTAGAAATCGAACTTTCATTACTTAAGGCGTATTCTTCTTTTAAAAGTGCTAGAAAAATAATTTGTTCTTTATGTTCAAGATTGTATTCTTTAAAAATATCAGCTAATACATTATAAAATTTACTTTTTTTTAGTCTTTCTTTGATATGTTTTTCATAAAGTTTAATTTGGTTTTTTATTTCACTATTATAAGCACTTTTTTGTATAAAACTTAATCTTTCGTATAATTGAATACGCACAAATTCATCTTTTAAATATTCTAAATAATCTGCATAAGCCTCTTGTTTCTCAAAGTTTAAACGAGGTTTTGCTTCTAAAAATTCTAAAAAATATTCACTTAGACTAAGCTCACTTTGCAATAAGGCAAGAGTTAATGTTTGAGTTTTATTATTTTCTAAACTTTTAAAAAAACTCGAATTTTGATTTACAAAACCTCTTTCGATAAGTTTTTTTAAATCCTCCAAAGCATCAAGATAAAGATACTTATCATTTCCAAAAATTGTCGATAATAAAGTAAAGGCATTGATAGAAGAAATAGAAACGACATAATTTCTACAGAGCTCTCTAAGAATCAAAGCCTCATTTTTAGCACACTTAAGCTCTTTATAAATTTGAGTATCTTCTATATTTTTCAAACTTAAAAAATTTTTTAATTTTTCCATTATTTTTTAAATTCCTTAAGCTCATCTTCGTTAAATTCTACGCAAATATTTTCATCTAAAAAATGACCTTCAAAAGGTAGATAACAAATTTTTAGTTTTCCATTATTAAGCAAAAAATTATTATTAAATTGTAAATTTTGCAGATCTTCAAAACACTCATCACATGTATTTTTAAGCCTCCCATGTAAAAGATTTTGAAATTTTTGATTTTCAGTATTATACAAATCATTTAGTTTTACAAACGTGTGAGTATTAATATCATAAACAAAATTATTTAACTCTAAAATAGCACGACTCATACCATCTTCATAAAAATAATACCATTCTTCAAAACTAATTTTTCCATCTTGTAAAAAAATAGGTTTTTGGCGAATTTGTTCAAAACTAAATACACCCTTATGAATAGGATGAAATTCTTTAAAATCATCATTAAAACCTATAAAATCAAGACTACGCTTTATACGAACACCATCTTGCGTTTCAATAAGTTCTAAAGTAGTTGTTCCTAAATTTTCTCCTTGAAAATTTTTATTATCATATGTAAGCATTTTAGAAGAATTGATTTTATATTTTTTACGCTCATCCTGCCAAAAATCATTTGTCTTAACGAGCGGAATCTCTAAATTTCCATTTATATCATCAACAATTAAAAAGCTAGAACTTGTTTGATTTTTATCCCTGTCAAAAAGTGGAGTCATAGGCGCATTATCATAAACTATGGCAAAAATTTCTTTATCCTGTAAATGATAAAAATACAATTCGCCTTTATAAACTTGCGCTAAAGCTAGATTTACAAAGCAAAATACCAGTAAAAAAAATTTCAAACTCTATCCTTCAATTTTGAATATGCGTTAAGATGATTTTAGTATGTGAAATTTTATCAAAAAAACTTACTTTATTATCACAAACTTGATAAAAAATTTCATAATTTTTTGCTTTTAAATTTTGTTCAAAACCACAATCAGTTTTTTCTAAATTTCTACCCTGCCATAAAGCATTTGCCTTTAAAACATCACTTAAAATATCATCATAATATACATTTTTAAAAAATTTTTGATTAAACACTTTTTTATCATAACACACTGCATTGATGCAAATTTTATCTTTGATTTTGAGTTCAAAAAAAGCTTGCCCTAGTTTATAAACTTCTAAATTTAAAGCATTATTTTCTTTTTTTAAAAAAGCTGCATCATTGATTTTTATCATAGGAGAAGCAATCAAAACCATCAAGCTTTGACTTGAAAAATTTTGATTTTTCACACTACAAGCACAAAGAAAAAAAACAAAACATAGAGCTAAACAATGTTTCAAATTTAACCTTATTTGAGATTTTTAAAACTGATATTTAACTCTAAATCAAGCTCTTTTACAAGCTTCATCACAGCTTGTAAATCATCGATTTGTTTTGCTACAACACGAATTTCTTCACCGCGAATCGAAGAGTTAACTTTAAGCTTGCTATCTTTAATAGCTTTATTGATTTTTTTAGCATTTTCACTATCAATAGCATCGTTTGCTTTCAAATTTAAACGAAACATTGCTCCACTTTCACGAGAAAGCTCTTTAATAGCATTAGGATTAATTCCTCTTTTGATAAGTTTAGAAATCACTATATCTTTTAAAACATCAAGCTTTCCTTCGCTAGAAGAACTGAGTTTAAAAATACTCTCTTTTTCACTTAAATCAATCTCGCACTTAATTCCTTTTAAGTCATAACGACTATCAAGTTCTTTTTTAGCTTGTTCAAAAGCATTTTTTAATTCTTGCTTATCTAAAGCTGCTGAAATATCAAAACTATGTTCACTTGCCATTTTCTATCCATTCTTTTAAATTATTATAAACTATATCCATTAAAGCATTTAAAGCTTCCTTGCTCGCCCATGCAACATGAGGGGTGATAATAAGATTTTCTTTATTTTTAATGCTTAAAAGCGGATGATTTTTCATCATAGGTTCAATTTCTAAAACATCAAGCCCTACACGAATATTTTTTTCATCTATGATTTTAGCTAAATCATTTTCATTGATAATCCCACCTCTTCCTACATTAATCAAAATCGCATTATCTTTTAAAAGCTTTAATTTTTCAAAGGTGAGTAAATTTTTAGTTTTTTCACTTAGAGGTGCGTGAATACTTATAATATTGCAAGTTTTTAATAAATCTTTTAATTCCAAATGTACAAAATCTGCGTTTTTATTAGCTCCACTCGTAGAATAATAATAAATTTCAGCTCCAAAAGCCTTTGAAATTTTTGCCACTTCTTTACCTATAGCTCCTAAGCCTATAATACCATGTTTTTTACCGCTTAAGGTATTTAAAATTCTGCTATAATCTGTAAAAATAGGACTTTCACACCATTTACCCTCTTTACTCCATTTGTCATAATAAAGCACTTGATTTAAAAAAGCAAACATAAACGCAAAAGTATGTTGCACAACGCTCATAGTAGAATACCCAGCAGCATTTTTTACAATAATACCTTTTTCTTTAGCATACTCAATATCGATATTATTAACCCCTGTGGCAGTTTCTAAAATGAGTTTTAAATTTTTACAAGCATCAATCACATCTTTATCAATTACAACCTTGTTTGTCATGGCAACATTAGCATCTTTTAAACGCTCTATAGTTTGCTCTTTATTTGTTGTAGTATAAATTTGTAAAGAACCAAATTTTTCAAAAACACTTAAATCATAATCCCCTAAAGTTGCCGCATCTAAACAAACAATTTTCATTTCTAATCCTTTATAATATGTCCTACAAATTTAGAATAATTATCAAGCACAAGACCACCTTTTCTAAATCCTAAGCCACACCCTTCATAGGCAAAGAAAACACCTGCTTGATAGTATTCGTTTTCACATGAATTAAACTCTACATATTCTTGATAAATAGCCTTATTATTCCCATAAGGACCTACATTTTCATGCAAAGTTTTTCCATCTTTAATTATACTTATATTTGCGCCTTCTCTACCAAAAACAGGTTTTTTAACATAATTTTTACCCTCTAAAGGAGTATCTTTTGTTTCTAAAAGTAATGGATGATTTGGATAAAGCTCCCATAAAATTTTTAAAATTCCCTTAGATTGAAATAAAAGCGTATAAGCAGGATTTAAAATAATCGCTCTTTGATTACGCATGATCTGAGTTAAAAGCATAGCAAGTTCACCCTCTTCTATAGCTATATCTTCCCAAGGAATAAGCTTAAACCAATACTCATAATTTTCACCCTCTTTAAAAATTCCTTCTTCACTAAATTCTACCTCATCTACAAAGGAAAAATTAGTTTGAAAACCTGCTTCATTGGCTATATGGGAAAGTAATTTTGTAGTGATTTCTTCTTCTTTGCTTCCTGCAACACTTGAAAAAAGAATTTTCCACCCTTGGTAATGCTCTTCAAACCCTTCAACACTTTCATCAAGGGTAATAAGTCTTTTAAAATTATCCATCAAACTTTCATAAATGCTATTAAATTGTGCGCTTTCATCCATTCCATTTTGTTTTAAAAGTGCCCATTGTAAAATCGCACTTTCAAAAAGAGCAGTAGGGGTATCAGCATTAAATTCTATAAGTTTTATAGGCTTACCATCAAGCCCACCCGCTAAATCAAAACGCCCATATAAATGCCAATGAACCTCATTTTCCCAACTCATTTTAATCGCATCAATAAGATTAAAAGGGATTCCAAGCTCATCAAAACGATCATTGTCAATCACTTCTTGCGCTGCAGCAATAAACATATCATAAAGCTCATTTACCGCTTCATAATAAGCATTAGCTTCACTTTCCTTAACACAAACTAACTTATTGCTAATATAATCACTTCCATCTTCATCTGTATGCCAAGAAAAACCTATATTTTCTAAATAATCTTTTTGAAGTTTGTCTACTTGTAATAATTGCATTATTTATCCTTAAGAACCAAAAGAAGAACTAGAACTTGTGGCTTTAGAGCCTCCACTAAAAAAACCTGATTTTTTAGCACTTGAAGCGGAGCTTGTTGTACCTGCTTTATTAAAACTATTAACACTCCTTTGATAAGCACTTTGATTTGAAAAAGCACCGCGTTGTTGGTTGGCAAAATTTTGATTATTGAAAAGTTTTGAACCTATCCAACTTCCCAAAATAGCGCCTGCAGCACTTGCGAGTAAAGTTTCTCCCAAACTCAATCCTCCACTACTGATTTGTCCATTGTCTTTAGTTAAATTTGAAGTTCCATTATCAATTTTAGCTGCTTCTTCTTTAATCAAAGCATCCATTTCTTCTTTGGATAAAATTCTTTCTGTACCATTAAGATCTTTTAAAACTACCCTTGTTTCATCACTTGGATATTGATCTTTGATTTTATACTGCCCTGGAGCTGTTTCTTCGATAATTACAAAAGCTCCTTGAACATTAGCTGCTTGATTTAAAGTATCTGCATTGTCATTATTACTTCCACAACCTGCTAAAGCACCTCCAGCAACAGCTGCTAAACCACCTATCATACCAATTTGAATGATTTTTTTGATTTTTTTCATAAGTTTATCCTAAAAACAGAAAATTTAAATTAGAAATTTTAACAAAAAATAATAAATACTTTTTAATACCGAATGAAGATTTGTAGGTATAAAAAAAGCCCTTTCGGGCTTTTGGGTTAGAGTCTTGACTCGTAGCGTCTAAGCATATAAAGTCTTTTAAGCATTTTTTTGCGTGCTGAAATTTTTTGTTTTTTGCGAATTTCAGTCATAGGCTCGAAAAATCTTCTTGCTCTTACTTCAGTCACAACTAGATTTCTATCTACTTGTTTTTTGAATTTACGATACGCTTCATCAAAAGACTCGTTAGGATGCACCTTGATTCCTGGCACAGTCCTCACCACCTTTCTGTGTAAATTTTTGTTGTGAAATATAATTATAAAACACTTCTTATTAATTCTAACTTAGAAAGCATTTAAAAATTGTTTTAGTTTTTATCGGCTATAATCCTTAGTTACAAAGTGCTAAAAATTATAATTAAGGTCTAAAAATGCAAGGACACATTACAAACTATACAAAAAAACGATATTTTGTATATTTAATTGCAAGTATTATCATATTTGCTCTACCTTTCATAAGAATTAATGAAAATCGTTTTTTTCTTTTAAGTTTTGATCACTCTAAATTAAACCTATTTTTTATTTCTTTTTCAACACAAGAATTTTATCTCATGCCTTTTGTTCTTATATTTCTTTTTTTATTTATTTTTTTTATTACAACTTTAGGTGGAAGAATTTGGTGTGCTTGGAGTTGTCCACAAACAATTTTTAGAGTTATATATAGAGATATCATACAAACTAAAATTCTTAAAATTCGCAAAAATATTAATAACAAACAAAAAGAATATGAGGGACAATATTTTAAAAAATTTCTTGGAGTAATAATTTTTTATTTTATATCTTTAGTTGCTATTAGTAATTTACTTTGGTACTTTATTCCTCCTGAAGATTTTTTCAATTATATTCAAAATCCTGGCGAGCATTTACTTTTACTTGGAATTTTATCTTGTGCTAGCTTACTTTTTACTTTGGATATTACCTATTTACAAGAAAAATTTTGTGTTTATGTCTGTCCTTATGCAAGAATACAATCTGTAATGTTTGATCATGATACAATGCAAGTTATCTACGATGAAAAACGCGGGGGTTTGATTTATGATGGACACACCAAACTTCATAAAAAACCGCCTGAAGGAGAATGCATAGGTTGTGAAGCCTGTGTTAGCATCTGTCCAACTCATATTGACATACGCAAAGGAATGCAACTTGAATGTATTAATTGTCTTGAATGTGCCGATGCTTGTTCTAAGGTACAAAGCAAATTTAATCGTCCAAGTTTGATTAATTGGACAAGTGCAAAAGCTATTGAAATGCGTTCTAAGGTTCATTATTTAAGATTTAGAACGATAGCATATTTTATAGTTCTTTTAATTGCTTTATTGGCTTTAATTATCATGGGAAGCAAAAAAGAAAGCATGCTTTTAAATATCAATCGTAGCAGTGAATTATATAATATTTCAAATGTTAAAGGTGAATTAGTCATTTCAAATGCTTATACCTTTTTGTTTCAAAATACAGATTCTAAACCTCATGAATATTATTTTACAGCAAATTTAGAAGGAATAAATGATGGAATTGAAATCATAAGACCAAACAAACCTTTTAAATTAAAAGCGGGAGAGCAAGTTAAAAAAATAGTTGTTATCAAAGCTACAAAAAATTTAGCAAACAACGATAAAAAAGATGTAATCTTTCCTTTACATATAAAAGCTTATGCAAAAGATAATGAAAAAATTTCGGTTTTTAGAAAAAGTATATTTGTATACCCCAAAAACACTCTTACAAAGGATAAAAAATGAACTCAAATAAAACACCGTCACAAAAAGTTTTAGCCAGACAAGAAAAAATCAAAGCAGTAGCCTTAGAGCTTTTTTTAACAAAAGGTTACCAAGAAACAAGTTTGAGTGATATTATTAAATTATCCGGAGGATCTTATTCTAATATTTATAATAGTTTTAAAAGCAAAGAAGGATTATTCTTTGAAATTTTAGATGACATATGTAAAAAACATTTTCATCTTATTTATTCCAAAACACAAGAAATTGAAAATGGCACTTTAAAAGAAATTTTAACTTCTTTTGGTTTAACTTTTATAGAAATTTTTAATCAACCAGAAGCTGTAGCTTTTGGTAAAATTGTTTATTCTCAAGTTTATGATAAAGACAGACATCTTGCTAATTGGATAGAAAACAATCAACAAAATTTTTCCTATAACATACTTATGGATTTTTTTAAGCAACAAAATAATTCTTACATGAAAAAAAATGCAGAAAAACTTGCTGTTCTTTTTTGTACTATGTTAAAAGAACCTTATCATCATCTTAATGTTTTAATTAATGCTCCTGTGAAAAATAAAAAAGAACAAAAAGAACATGTTGAATTTGTTGTAAACGTTTTTCTAAATGGGATCAATGGCTCCAAAGCTTAAAAAATAATTTTATTAACCAAAATTAAGATATAATTAGCCAAAAATTTTTGTAATAAATATTACAATTTTTAATTTAATTTTTCAAGGCAAAACCATGAAATTATTTCAAAACAATACTATTTTAGCTTTAAGTGTTGTGCTTTTACTCACTGCTTGTAGCAAAGAAGAAGCACCAAAAATACAAATGCCGCCTCAACCTGTAACAACAATGAGTGCTAAATCTGAAGATTTGCCACTTAGTTTTACTTATCCTGCTAAACTTGTCAGTGATTATGATGTTATTATAAAACCTCAAGTTAGTGGCGTAATAGTAAATAAACTTTTTAAGGCTGGAGATAAGGTAAAAAAAGGACAAACATTATTTATTGTAGAGCAAGATAAATTTAAAGCTAGCGTTGATTCAGCTTACGGACAAGCTTTAATGGCTAAGGCAACTTTTGAAAACGCGAGCAAGGATTTTAATCGTTCCAAGGCTCTTTTTAGCAAAAATGCAATCTCTCAAAAAGAATACGACTCTTCTCTTGCTACATTTAATAATGCAAAAGCTAGTCTAACAACTGCTAGAGCACAACTTGCAAATGCAAGAATTGATCTAGATCATACCGAAATAAAAGCTCCTTTTGATGGTACTATAGGAGATGCTTTAGTTAATATAGGGGATTATGTAAGTGCTTCAACAACTGAACTAGTTAGAGTTACAAATTTAAATCCTATTTACGCAGATTTCTTTATTTCAGATACAGATAAACTAAATTTAGTCCGCAATACTCAAAGTGGAAAATGGGATTTAGACAGCATTCATGCAAATTTAAATCTTAATGGAGAAACCGTTCAAGGCAAACTTTATTTTATTGATTCCGTTATAGATGCTAATAGTGGAACAGTAAAAGCCAAAGCTGTATTTGATAACAACAACTCAACACTTTTACCGGGTGCTTTTGCAACAATTACTTCAGAAGGTTTTATACAAAAAAATGGCTTTAAAGTGCCTCAAATAGCTATTAAACAAGATCAAAATGATGTTTATGTTCTTCTTGTTAAAAATGGAAAAGTAGAAAAATCTTCTGTACATATAAGCTACCAAAACAATGAATACGCTATCATTGACAAAGGATTACAAAATGGCGATAAAATCATTTTAGATAACTTTAAAAAAATTCAAGTTGGTAGCGAAGTTAAAGAAATTGGAGCACAATAATGTTTTCTAAATTTTTTATCGAAAGACCTGTTTTTGCTTCAGTTGTTGCAATTATCATTTCTTTAGCTGGAGTCATCGGTCTTACAAATTTACCCATAGAACAATATCCTTCTTTAACTCCTCCTACAGTTAAGGTAAGCGCAACTTACACAGGAGCTGATGCACAAACCATTGCTTCAACGGTTGCAAGTCCTATCGAAGATGCAATCAATGGTGCAGATAATATGATTTATATGGATTCAACTTCAAGTTCTTCAGGAACTATGAGTTTGACTGTCTATTTTGATATCGGCACAGATCCCGATCAAGCCACTATAGATGTTAATAATAGAATTTCAGCTGCAACTGCAAAAATGCCAGATGCAGTTAAAAAACTTGGAGTAACTGTTAGAAAAACTTCTTCAGCAACACTTGCTGCAATTTCTATGTATTCAAATGATGGTTCAATGAGTGCAGTGGATGTATACAACTACATCGCTTTAAATGTTTTAGATGAGTTAAAAAGGGTTCCGGGAGTTGGGGATGCAAACGCTATAGGAAATCGTAATTATTCTTTAAGAATTTGGCTAAAACCTGATTTATTAAATAAATTTGGAATCACAGCTACTGATGTAATTTCTGCGGTTAATGACCAAAATGCTCAATACGCAACTGGTAAAATTGGCGAAGAGCCCGTAACTCAAAAATCCCCTTATGTTTATTCAATCACTATGCAAGGAAGACTACAAAATCCTAGCGAATTTGAAAATATTATTTTAAGAACAAATGATGATGGATCATTTTTAAGACTTAAAGATATAGCTGATGTAGAAATAGGATCACAGCAATACAGCTCACAAGGACGATTAAATGGCAATGATGCAGTTCCGATTATAATCAATCTTCAATCAGGGGCAAACGCATTGCATACAGCAGAACTTGTCCAGGCTAAAATGCAAGAACTTTCAAAAAATTTCCCAAAAGGTTTAACATATAAAATTCCTTACGACACAACAAAATTTGTGATAGAATCAATCAAAGAAGTAATTAAAACTTTTGTTGAAGCTCTAATTTTAGTTATCATTGTTATGTATATGTTCTTAAAGAATTTCCGTGCAACGCTTATTCCTATGATAGCAGTACCTGTTTCATTATTAGGAACTTTTGCTGGACTTTATGTTTTAGGCTTTAGTATTAACTTGCTTACGCTTTTTGCCTTGATTTTAGCTATAGGGATTGTTGTAGATGATGCGATTATAGTTGTGGAAAATATCGATAGGATTTTACACGAAAATGAACAAATAAGCGTAAAAGATGCTGCTATCCAAGCGATGCAAGAAGTTAGCTCTCCGGTTATTTCAATTGTTCTTGTACTTTGTGCTGTTTTTATACCCGTTTCTTTTATATCAGGTTTTGTTGGAGAAATTCAAAGACAATTTGCCCTTACCTTAGCAATATCTGTAGCCATATCAGGTTTTGTTGCTCTTACTTTAACACCTTCTTTATGTGCACTCTTTTTACGACGTAATGAAGGAGAGCCATTTAAATTTGTAAAGAAATTTAATGATTTTTTTGATTGGAGTACTTCTGTATTTAGCACAGGAGTAGCATATATTTTAAAAAGAACCATTCGCTTTGTTTTAATTTTTTGTATTATGCTTGGGGCAATTTTTTATCTTTATAAAGCTGTACCAAGCTCTTTAGTTCCTGAAGAAGATCAAGGTTTGATGATTGGCATTATTAATCTTCCTTCGGCTTCAGCACTTCATAGAACAATCTCAGAAGTTGATCATATAAGTCAAGAAGTTTTAAAAACCAATGGAATTAAAGATGCAATGGCTATGATAGGATTTGATCTTTTTACAAGCTCATTAAAAGAAAACGCTGCTGCAATGTTTATAGGCTTGCAAGATTGGAAAGATAGAAATGTGAGTGCTGATGAAATCGCCATGGAACTTAATAAAAAATTTGCTTTTGATCGCAACGCTTCAAGTATATTTATAGGCCTACCTCCTATACCTGGATTAAGCATCACAGGTGGTTTTGAAATGTATGTTCAAAACAAAAGTGGAAAAAGTTATGATGAAATACAAAAAGATGTAAATAAACTTGTTGCTGTAGCCAACCAAAGAAAAGAACTATCAAGAGTAAGAACAACCCTTGATACAACTTTCCCTCAATACAAGCTTATAATTGATAGAGATAAATTAAAACACTACAATCTTAACATGCAAGATGTTTTTAACACAATGAATGCAACTATAGGCACTTATTATGTTAATGATTTTTCTATGTTAGGCAAAAACTTCCAAGTAAATATCCGTGCAAAAGGTGATTTTAGAAATACACAAGATGCATTAAAAAATATTTTTGTAAGATCAAACGATGGAAAAATGATACCACTTGATTCTTTCTTAACTTTACAAAGAAGTTCAGGGCCTGATGATGTAAAACGATTCAACCTTTTCCCAGCGGCACAAGTTCAAGGTCAACCCGCACCAGGTTATACTTCAGGTCAAGCTATAGAAGCGATTGCTCAAGTAGCAAAAGAAACTTTAGGGGATGATTATTCCATAGCTTGGAGTGGATCAGCCTATCAAGAAGTTTCTAGCAAAGGAACAGCAAGCTATGCTTTTGCTTTAGGGATGATATTTGTCTTCTTAATTCTAGCTGCCCAATATGAAAGATGGCTTATACCTTTAGCAGTTGTAACAGCTGTGCCTTTTGCGGTATTTGGATCATTTTTATTGGTATATTTAAGAGGATTTAGCAATGATATATATTTTCAAACAGGACTTTTGCTCTTGATTGGACTTTCAGCTAAAAATGCTATCTTGATCGTAGAATTTGCAATGGAAGAGCGCTTTAAAAAAGGCAAAGGAGTTTTTGAAGCAGCTGTTGCAGCAGCAAAACTTCGTTTTCGTCCTATCATAATGACTTCTTTGGCATTTACTTTTGGGGTCTTGCCAATGATTTTCGCAACAGGAGCAGGAAGTGCTTCAAGACACTCTTTAGGAACAGGGCTTATTGGTGGAATGATCGCAGCATCAACTTTAGCGATATTCTTTGTGCCTTTATTTTTCTATCTTTTAGAAAATTTTAATGAATGGCTAGATAAAAAAAGAGGTAAGGTTCATGAATAAAATAATTTCAATTAGCGCTATAGCAAGTTTTACTCTTTTGATTTCAGCTTGCTCTTTAAGTCCAAATTTAAATATTCCCGAAGCAAACTATAGCATTGATAATAAGTTTGGAGCCTTATCCTGGGAAAAAGAAAACAATAGCTCTATCACAAAAAATTGGTGGAAAGATTTTGATGATGAAAATTTAAATAAAGTGGTTGATTTAGCACTTAAAAATAATAATGATTTAAAACTTGCCTTCATACACATGGAACAAGCTGCTGCTCAATTAGGCATAGATTTTAGCAGTTTGTTGCCAAAATTTGATGGTAACGCAAGCGGTAATCGTGCAAAAACAGCTATAAATGCTCCAAGCAATCGAACTGGGGAGGTAAGTTACGGTAATGATTTTAAAATGGGGCTTAATTTAAGCTATGAAATCGATCTTTGGGGAAAATATCGCGATACATATCGCGCCTCAAAATCAGGCTTTAAAGCAAGTGAGTATGATTATGAAGCTGCAAGACTTTCTGTTATTTCAAATACGGTTCAAACTTATTTTAATCTTGTAAATGCTTATGAAAATGAAAATGCTCTTAAAGAAGCCTATGAATCTGCAAAAGAAATTTATAGGATTAATGATGAAAAATTTCAAGTTGGCGCTGTAGGTGAATATGAACTTGCTCAAGCAAGAGCCAACTTAGAAAGTATGGCTTTGCAATATAATGAAGCAAAATTAAATAAAGAAAATTACCTTAAAGCTTTAAAAATTTTAACTTCAAATGATTTAAATGACATACTTTACAAAAATCAAAACTATCAAGTTTTTAATCTTAAAGAATTTGACATTCCAACTGGAATTTCAAGTACCATCTTGCTTCAACGTCCAGATATTGGCTCTTCTTTAGAAAAATTAACTCAGCAAAATTATCTTGTTGGAGTAGCTCGCACGGCTTTCTTACCTAGCCTTTCTTTAACAGGATTATTGGGATTTGAAAGTGGGGATTTAGATACCTTGGTTAAAGGAGGTTCTAAGACTTGGAATATAGGTGGAAACTTTACTCTGCCTATTTTTCATTGGGGTGAAATTTACCAAAATGTAAATTTAGCTAAGCTTAATAAAGATGAAGCTTTTGTAAATTATCAAAATACTTTGATTACTGCTTTTGGAGAAATTCGCTATGCTTTAGTAGCTAGAAAAACTATACGCTTACAATACGATAATGCACAAGCAAGCGAACAATCTTACAAAAGAATCTATGAAATTGCTAAAGAACGCTATGATATAGGAGAAATGTCTTTGCAAGATTATTTAGAGTCACGTCAAAATTGGCTTAATGCTGCGGTTGCTTTTAATAATACTAAATATTCTTATGCTAATTCCATAGTAGATGTAATCAAAGCATTTGGTGGAGGATTTGAGCAAAGCGAAGATACAGGCAAAAATATAAAAGAAGAATCAAAAAATTTAGATATGTCTTTTAGAGAATAGTTTATTCTATTCTCTAAATAAATTAAAAATCTTTGTCTAAATCTGCATCTGTAATTTCATAAGCCTTGTAAATAGCAGGCAATAATTTTCTTATAGCATAATCAAAATGATAAAATTGCCTATATACCTCTTCTGGATTTAAATTTTTAGCATTCTTAAAATCAAATACTTCAGTATTATTGATTTTGGCAATATTTTCATCAAAATAAGAGTAAAACTCTGCTCTTTGTTTAAACAAAGCATTTAAATTTTGAACAATTTTGGCTTTATCCATTTTATATCCTTTTTAAATAATTTAAAAACTTAATCCCATTTTTTATTTAAGAAATAAAAAATTTACTCCTATTTTAGCTAAAAATTGATAAAGTTATATCTTAAATATTTTAATATATAGGCCACTTATGAATTTATTTCAAAATTTAGCTTTAAAATACTCTCATACTATGATGGAAAAATCCCTCCAAAAAGGTTTCAATGTCGAACTTTTAAAACAACCCAAAGAAAAAATTCCAAAACAAGACAAAAGCTATATGCTTTATGCTCATGTACCTTTTTGCCATACTTTTTGTCCTTATTGTAGCTTTCATAAATATTATTATGATGAAAATTTAGCCAAAGTGTATTTTCAAAATCTTAGAGAAGAAATTAAAATCATGAAAGATAAAGGTTTTGATTTTACTTCCATGTATGTGGGTGGCGGTACAACACTGATTAACGAAGAGGAATTATTAAAAACCTTAGAACTTTGTAAAAAATTATTTAATATAAAAGAAATTTCATGCGAAAGTGATCCAAATCATATTGATCCAAATAAGCTTTCTATGTTTAAAGGTATAATTGATCGTTTAAGTTGCGGAATTCAAAGTTTTGATGATGGAACTTTAAAAAAAGTGGCAAGATATAATAAATTTGGTTCATCTAAAGAACTTCAAGAAAAAATTTCAAAAGCTTTAGGAATTTTACCTATTTTTAGTATAGATCTTATTTTCAATCTTCCAGGACAAAGCGAAAAACAACTTTTAAATGACTTAGAAATTGCTAAAAATTTAGCCCCGCAACAAATCACAACCTATCCTTTAATGAAATCAAATCTTACCAAAGATAATATCGCTAAAAGTCTAGGAGTGAGCATTAAAGATAATGAATTTACTTATTATCAAATCATACGCGAATTTTTTAAAGACTATACCCAAAACAATGGTTGGAGTTTTTCTTTAGAAAAAAACAAGCTTAATGACGAATATGTCAGTTCTCATCATGAATACCTAGGAGTGGGCAGTGGGGCTTTTAGCTTTTTAGATGGGGAGCTTTTAATTAATGCATTTAATCTAAATGATTATGCTAAATTTATACAAGAAAAACAAAATGCTAATATAGCCAAAGCTTGTTTTGATAAAAAAGAGATTATCAAATATGTCTTTTTAACTGAAATTTTTTCAGGAAAAATAGAAATTGATAAATTTAATAAAACTCTAAATTGCAATCTCGAAAAAGAACTTTTCATAGAACTTTTAGGGCTTAAAACAAGCAGTGCCATCATAAAAGATCAAAATGCTTTAATCGCAACCGAATTTGGTCAATATCTTTTTGTGGTTTTAATGAAAGATTTTTACACAGGAATGGATCTTGTGCGTGCAGTATTTAGAGATGATAAGCGTCTTAAAAATAAAGATTATATCGATATCATGAAAGAAAATATTGATCCGCTTAACTCCGCTAGTATGGAATTTAAAGCGGAGGCAAACTAAAAGGGGCGAACAACCATCATTAGAGCGATAATAATAAACATTATGGTTGGAAATTCATTATAAATTCTAAAATATTTCCCGCTTTTAGCAGAAGTATCATTTGCTAAAGCTTTTAAACAATAATAATTATGTATATGGAAAATAATCAAAAGTGTAACACAGGTAAGTTTAACATGCATAAAACCCGAACCTACCATTAAAACTTCCTTATGAGCATGCAACATTAAACTTCCTGTGATTAAAGTCACAATCATTGCAGGAGTTTGTATATAAAAATAAAGTTTTCTTTCTTGAATTTTTACAATCTCGACAAAACCTTTATTGTCTTTATGTTCAGCATGATACACAAAAAGACGAGGTAAATAAAAAAGACCCGCCATCCAAGAAACAAATGCCAAATAATGCACCCATTTAATCCAAAAATAATAATCATTAATCCATTCTGTCATCTTTTTTCCTTTTTTTAAATATTTCTTGTATTAAAATCAAAGCCACACTTATATTTATCATGACATCTGCAACATTAAAAATAGCAAAATTAAACCATTTATGCCAAAAAAACATATCCACTACACCTCCATGTATAAAACGATCCAATAAATTTGAAACACCAGCACCAAGCATCATTCCAAAAGCTATATTATGAGTTTTTAAAAGTGTTTTTTGCCAAAAAAGATAAATAAAAAGCACGCCAATTAAAGCAAGATGTAAATATTTTAAATTATGTTCTAAAAAACTCAACATTGAAAAAGCTACGCCTGTATTTAGAGCATAAGTTAAATCTAAGTATTCACTCTGCCATCTAAGTCCTGCTAAAGTTAAGGATTTTACCCATTGATCAAGAGTAAAAACCAAAACAAAGGCACCCCAAAAATAAAAAATAAATTTAAAAGTTTTAGCCATTTAAAGCTTTCTTAAAAAACTCCACAACATTTTTCATTTCTTTTTCTAAGAGCTTAATATCTTTAGCTTCTAGCAAAAGTCTTATCAAATTTTCTGTTCCAGAATAGCGAAATAAGGTATTAATATTTTTATTTTCTAAATCTTTTTTTAATTCTTTTAAACCTTTAATTTTATCTAAATCTTTTTTTTCTGCAATTTTAAGATTGGTTAAAAGCTGAGGATAAGGTTTGACTTGACCCAAAATAGAGCTTGCAGATTTTTTCTTAGAAAGCATTAAAGCGCTAAATTGCAAAGCAGCTATCAAACCATCTCCAGTTTTTGCATAATCGCTAAAAATAATATGTCCGCTTTGCTCTCCGCCAAAATTTCCACCATTAGCTTTTAATTTTTCAAGCACATATTTATCGCCCACATTACAAGTATCAAGTTCTATGCCATGTTTATTTAAAAACTCTTTTAAAGCACC
The DNA here is from genome assembly GCF_004379075.1 of Campylobacter sp. US25a. NCBI lineage: Bacteria > Pseudomonadati > Campylobacterota > Epsilonproteobacteria > Campylobacterales > Campylobacteraceae > Campylobacter > Campylobacter sp. US25a. Next base: position 83,608 of record NZ_RYYM01000003.1, on the reverse strand, counting down.
ATTACTCATTATAGTAGCCACAACACTTGATTGTAATTTACCTTGTTCTTTAAGATAAAGCGCTAAAACCCCTAATAAACTATCTCCATTAGCCACTTCTCCTTTTTCATCTACAACCACCAAACGATCTGCATCACCATCAAAAGCAAAGCCCACATCTGCACGCAAACGCTTTACCTCAGCAGCTAAATTTGCAGGATGTAAAGCTCCACAATTTTCATTGATATTAAGTCCATTAGGTTTATCGCTCATTACTATAACTTCAGCACCTAATTCCTTAAAAACAGTAGGTGCTACCTTATAAGCTGCCCCATGAGCCACATCTAAAACCACACGCAAAGACTTTAAAGTAAGATCTTTTGGAAAAGAATTTTTAATAGAAACAATATACCTTCCTATAACATCATCAATTCTTTTTGCTTGACCAATTTTTTCCATATCCACCTTAGAGGCTTGTATAAGCTTATCATCAAAATAAATTTCTTCTATTCTTTTCTCTATATCTTCACTGAGTTTATTTCCATGAGCATCAAAAAATTTAATACCATTATCATAATAAGGATTGTGAGAAGCTGAAATCATAATCCCTGCATCACAACGCATATCTTCAGTTAAGAATGCAATCGCAGGAGTTGGCATAGGACCAATTTGTATAACATTATATCCTATAGAAGTAAGCCCTGAAACAATAGCATTTTCTATCATATAGCCGCTTCTTCTTGTATCTTTTCCTACTAAGATATTATTAGTAATACTTTTATCTTTAAAATAAATACCCGCAGCCATTGCTAAACGCATAGCCAAAAAACTATCTAAAAATTCACCCGCTTTTCCACGAACTCCATCGGTTCCAAAAAGTTTCATTGCAAACCTTTCTAGCAAAATTTAAAGACAATTATAACAAAGCTAAGATAAAGAAATTTAAACAAGCTCTAAAAATAGAGCTTGTTTGGAACCTTATAGTTCAGGTTTAGGAGTTTTTTCAGTAGAAATAGGAAGTTGTGGATAAACAATTGCTGGTTTTGTTCCTGTTAAAGATTTTAAGAAAGTTTCAATACTTTTTGCTTCTTTATCAGAAATTTTAATGCCAAGTTGCACACTACCCATTTCCTTAATAGCATCTTTTAGATTCCAAATAGCGCCATTATGAAAATATGGAGCAGTTTCAGCAACATTTCTTAAAGTTGGAGTTTTTACCATGCCATTTGCATCACCTTTAAAATCACCTAAATTTGCAAATTTATATTTACCAGCAACTTCAAACGCTTGCATATTGCCACCTAAATTCACACCATTATGACAAGCTACACAACCCTTGTCTATAAAAAGCTTTAAGCCTTTTTGTTCTTCTTTTGTTAAAGCTTTTTCATCGCCTTCTAAAAATTTATCAAAACGAGATGGAGTGATCAAAGTTCTTTCAAAATTTGCAATTGCATCAGCAATATTGTCAAAATTTACACCGCTTTTACCATAGATTTTTTTAAACTCACTAACGTATTCAGGCAAAGATGAAATTTTTTCTACTGCAAGTTTAGCAGGAGTTGCCATTTCAGGATCAGCTTGGATTGGACCTTTAGCTTGATCGGCTAATGTTCCTGCACGACCATCCCAAAATTGAGTATTATTTAAAACTGCATTATAAACTGTTGGTGAATTTAAATGATGAGGATTTGCTGTCCATTTATGACCTATTGCAGTACTGACTCCATCTGTTCCACCAAGTCCTACATTATGACAGGTATTACAAGAAATGATACCACTTTTTGAAAGGCGTGGTTCAAAATAAAGCTTTTTACCAAGCTCTGCTTTTTCAAGAGTAAATTCACTAACCTTTACTCCATTTTGTTTTAAAATTTCATCAACGCCTTTTTGATCTTTTGGTAAGGCAACAAGACCTGAATTTTTAGCTTCATCTATAAGACTTGCAGCATTTAAGCTTGAAAAAGCAACTAAGGATGCGATTAGCAATGATTTTACTTTCATTTACAAACTCCTATTAAAGATAAATTAAAATAAAATAATAATCATTTAGAGCTTAAATAAAAATAAATATTATTAAAAAATATTTATAATTAATTAATACTATTTTTATCTTAAAAATTATTTTTTGTTTATTTATTTTCATAAGATATAATTTTTAGTTATAAATCTTAAAATTTTAAGATGATTTGAAAAGGATATTATGGAAAATTTAATAATTTACGCTTTTATATATCTTTTAGGTTCAATCCCTTTTGGGCTAATCCTAGCTAAATTTTTTGCTAAAACTGATATCAAAAAAGAAGGTTCAAAAAGTATAGGGGCAACCAATGTTTTAAGAGTAGTAAAAGAAAAAAATCCCAAACTAGCAAAAAAACTTGCCATTGCTACAATAATTTTAGATTTTGCAAAAGCAGCTATTCCTTTACTAATCTTGAAATTTCTTCATTATGATCAAGCTTTGCTTTGGAGCGTGGCAGTTTTGGCTATTTTTGGACACTGTTTTTCAATTTACTTGTTATTTGAAGGAGGAAAAGGCATAGCAACAGGAGCAGGCGCTATGATAGTTTTACTTCCATTGGAAGTGCTTACAGCATTTATTGTGTGGGTAGTTATTGGAAAAATTTTTAAAATATCTTCGCTAGCTTCTTTAGCAGCGTTACTTGCTTTTGTTGTAAGTTCTTTTATATTTAATTATGACTTAGAAATTCATACACATGCACCCGTTTTTATTATCGCTTTTATTATAGTATATAAACATCTACCTAATATTAAAAGATTGATTTTTAAAGAAGAATGCAAAGTCATATAAAAATAAAATTTCACTTTAAGTGTATCATTGGTATATTAGATTTCGAAAGAAGAAAAAAACAAAAAATTATTATCAAGCTTAAAGCTAAAGCAAATGAATTTTTAAATTATGCAGAGGTAATTACCAAAATTAAAAAATGGTATAAAAAAGAAGAATTTTACACCCTTGAAGAGTCTTTAGACTTTGTAAGCTTAAATTTAAAAAAAGATTTTCCTAATTTAACCAATCTTAACATAAAAATTTTCAAACCCCATATAATAAAAAATGCTACAGTTGGGGTTAAATTGAAAAAAAAATATTAATTTTTTTTTAAAGATATCTAAACATTTACTTAAGCTATGATATAATTCTTTAAATTTTTCTTAATAAGGATAGAACAAATGAGAATTTTAGTTATAGAAGATGAGATTAGCCTAAATAAAACAATTATAGACAATCTTAATGAATTTGGTTATCAAACCGATTCTTCTGAAAATTTTAAAGATGGAGAATACTTTATCGGCATTAGACATTATGATTTAGTTTTAGCAAACTGGACTTTACCTGATGGAGATGGAGCGGAACTTGTTAACACTATTAAACATAAATCTCCAAGAACTTCAGTTATGATTATGTCTTCAAAAACAGACAAAGAAACAGAAATCAAAGCTTTGAAAGCTGGAGCTGATGATTTTGTTAAAAAACCTTTAGATTTTGATATTCTACTCGCAAGAATTGAAGCAAGACTAAGACTTGGCGGAACCAATGTTATTAAAATTGAAGACTTAGTTATTGATCCAGATGAGGAAAAAATTACTTATAAAGGTCAAGATATAGAACTTAAAGGAAAACCTTTTGAAGTTTTAACGCACTTAGCAAGACATTCGGATCAAATTGTATCCAAAGAACAACTTTTAGATGCTATCTGGGAAGAACCTGAGCTAGTAACTCCAAATGTTATCGAAGTAGCTATCAATCAAATTCGTCAAAAAATGGATAAACCATTAAACATATCTACCATAGAAACAGTTCGTCGTAGAGGATACCGTTTCTGCTTCCCTAAAAAATCTTAACAATTTTGCACCTTCGGTGCAAAAAATTTATCTTTATTTCTATTTTTATATTTTATTTAAGTTTGGTTATTGTATAAACTAAAATTATTTTTTAAATTTTTGAAAGGTTATGATGTCTCTTTTAATTACAAAAGACTGCGTATGTTGTGATGCTTGCAGAGAAGAATGTCCTGATGAAGCTATTTATGAAAATAGTCCAATTTATGTAATAGACCCTGATCTTTGTTCAGAGTGCGTTAATGATTTTTCAGAGCCTGCCTGTATTGTTGCTTGCCCATATGAATGTATCATTCCTGATCCTGATAATGTAGAAACTATAGAAGAATTAAAACTCAAACATAGAGATAGAGAATTTTAATGGCAAAAAAAACAGCCGTTGTTGATCTTGGCTCAAACTCCATTAGAATGGTGATTTTTGAAAAAACTTCTAGATATGGTTTTTATACAACTTGCGAATACAAACGCAAAGTAAGACTTGGAGAAAATGCTTATAATAATGGCAAAATTCTCCAAGAAGAAGCCATGCAAAGAGCCGAAGATGCCTTAGCTTTTTTCAAACAATGTGCTTTAAAGCATAAGTGCAAAAAAATATTTATAGTAGGCACATCAGCCTTAAGAGATGCCCCAAATTCAAAAAATTTCATTAAGAGAATCAAAGATAATCTGTCTTTAAATATACGCTGTATAGATGGAAAAAGCGAAAGCTACTTAGGTGGTCTTGCGGCTTTAAATTTATTAAGTCCTTTTAAGGATGGAACCACTTTAGACATAGGTGGTGGTTCTAGTGAATTGTGTTTAATAAAAAATAATAGAATTATTTCTTGCATATCTCTTGATATTGGCACTGTTAGGCTAAAAGAATTATTCTATGATACTGGAAAAATAGATTCTTTAGAAGAATTTATAAAACCAATTTTAGAACAAATTCCTAAAGAATTTTGCAATCAAAACCTTATTGCAATAGGTGGAAGCTTAAGAGCAATATCTAATTCCATCATGCAAAAAAATTCCTATCCACTGAAAAATTTACATGATTTTCGCTATATGCTAGATGAAGAAAAAGGACATATTTTAAAAATTTTTAATTCAAACTTAGACTCTTTAATCAATTTTGGCATAAAAAAGGATCGTTTTGATACCATTAAAGAAGGTATATTTATTTTTTTAAAGATTGCGGAAAAAATAAAAGCCAAACAAGTTATCACGAGTGGAGTTGGAATCAGAGAAGGAGTTTATTTACAAGATTTGCTTCGTCCTAAAATCACATTTCCATCAAATTTCAATCCTAGTTTAAAATGTTTACAAGATAAATTTTTACAATCAAAACAAAAAAATAAAACTCCACATTTTGCTCTGCAAATTTTTACAGCCCTTAAAAATCTTCATAGACTTAACGATAACTACAAACATACTTTACTAAATGCTGCTAAATTATGCCATATTGGAGAATATTTAAATTTCTATTTTGCTAATGAACACTCTGCTCATTTTGTACTAGGTGGATTAAATTATGGATTTTCGCATAAAGAAAAAGCTTTAATTGCTAGCATTATTAAGCTTAATGGAAAAAAAGTTAATCCTTATAATCTTGAACCCTATAAACAACTTTTACCCAATATTCATACCATTTCATGGCTTAATTTTATTTTGTGCTTAGCTAAAACTTTAAGCACAAATGAAGATAAGATTGATTTTGCTTTTGCAAACAATACTCTTTATATATATCAAGAAAACAAAATTCTTAATTTACCCAAAGATGAGCTCAAAAAAATTGCAAAACCAGCTACCATAGCATTAGCAATCAATCAAAAAATTTAAGATTTTTTACCTTTTTGACGCTGCTCTATAAGATTTTGAATTCTTTTTTTATTTTCTTCAAAAAAAGAGTCAAAATTTTTCTCTGTTTTTTCTGTATGTTTTATTGTTTGTTCCTCTGGAATTTCAACACTTTCTAAAAGCACATTGGAATTACCTATTATCATTGTATAACGTTTATTAGCGTGATCAAAAACAACAAGTTGATTATTTTTATCTAAAAATCTCTGGAAAATCATAGTAAAATCTCTAGAAACATTGTTATTTTTATAAACCATAGTCTTTTTAAACCACCAAAGCACTATTAACAAAATAACTAAAATCAGCATTACCAAGATATAATTTGTATAATCATACCCTTCTAAACTTGTACTTTTTGGTTTAGGCATTAATTCTTGAGAATTATTCGCAGTAGTTGTAGGTACAGATTCGATATTTGCTTTTCCTTGCTCTATAGCTCGTATTCTTACTCCAAATTTATCATTGATAGAGCTAAGTTCTAAATTAATATTTTGTTTGTTTTGTAGCATAATATAGGTATTATTATTTTTAGAACTAATACTAATTTTATCTACAAGTTGAGAGTTAAGTTCTTTTAATTCATCTTTAGAATACGTTAAATCACTAAAAGTTAAAAGAGTTAAATTTTTTTCTTTTTTTTGAGAAATCTTGCCATTATAAGCATTATCAAAAGAAAGCATTAAATCTACTCGGTCATTTCTATCGTAGATATTATAACTAATCAACTCAACACTATATAAAGGTAAAATTAAAAAAAATAATACTAGTAATCTCATTTAAATTTCTTTTTTAAAGTATTGAAGCACAGTCTTAGAATCCAAAATTTCATTAATTCTTATAGCGAGATTTTTTTCATAAACCATAACCTCGCCTTTGCCAAAAATTCTTTTATTGATATAAAGCTCAACGCTTTCTCCAGCAGGCTTTTCAAGATCAATAACCGAACCTACTTCAAGTTTTAAAAGCTCCGCTACACTCATATTTGTAGTTCCAAGCTCGCTTACAAAATCTACTGTAATATCTAAGATATCTTCATAAGATTGTAAAAGCCCATGATGAATGTTAAACTCTATATCATCGCTCATTATTTGCAATATCCTATTCTAAAATAACAATTTTCAAATTTATAAGTTAAAGCTTCATCTAGAACTATTTCAGAAAAATCAACTTTTCCTAAATATTCCGGAATTCCGAGTTTATACTCGTCATCACCCTTGGCATCATTTAACAAATTTTTAGCATAACCTATAATCTGATTGGCACATTCTTTAGTTAAATCGCACCAGTCATCTTCTTTAAATTTTTCATCATTAATTAAAATTTCTGCAATTTTTTTTAAAAATTCTTTTGGAAAAAATAAATAAAAATTACTTTCTCCTTCGCTTTTGCCCATGATAGAAATACTCGCTCCATAAAGTTCACCGCTTATATCTTGAGCTGCTTCAATGCGAAGTCTTAAGATATGCTCGCAAAAATGAGTGATGGAATACTCAAGAATCTTTAACATAGCTACCACCTTTATAAAAAACTTAATTTAAAATTATAGTAAATATAAAATAAAAATATGTTTTAAAATTTTATTTTTTGAAAATTTCTTCAATATCTTTCATTATTATATCCAAATTTCCTTGTTTAAAACACTTTACTATGCTAGTTCCCACAATCACTCCATCAGCAACTTTTCTCATTCTTTTTACATCTTGATTATTTTGAATGCCAAAACCTACAAAAATAGGCAAATTTGTAAAAGATCTGATTTCTTTTACTTTATCTTGTAAGACTGCTTCTTCGACACTTTTAGTACCTGTAATACCTATGCTTGCTAATAAATAAATAAAACCTTTAGCATGTTTTACTAATTTTTTAACCCTTTCTTTAGGGGTTGTAACGCTTACAAGTGTGATTAAAGCTATATTATATCTTTCACACTCTTTAATTAAATCATCACTTTCTTCAAAACTCAATTCAGGCACAATCAAAGCACAAATCCCTAAAGATTTTGCTTTTTTCACAAATTTTTCCAAGCCATAAGAAAAAATTAAATTATAATAAACCATAAAAACCAAAGCTTTTTTAGTTTTTATCCTAACTAAAAGCTCAAAAACACTATGAATATCCACGCCTTGATTAAGAGCTATTTTTGCCGCATCTGCAATAATCTCACCATCGGCAATAGGATCACTATAAGCAACACCAAGTTCTAAAATATCAATAGGGCTTTGATCTAATCTTTGCAAAAAAGCTTCACTTGTTTGAAGATTTGGATAACCTAAAACCGTATAAGCCACATTTGCATTTTCTTTATAAAATTTTCTAAAATCAACCATAAATCACCCCTTTTTTATAATCTCTAATCATTTGCATATCTTTATCTCCCCTGCCTGAAAGATTTACTACTATCACGCTTTTCTTTTTTAAAGTTGGACAAAGTTTTTCTAAAAACGCTAAAGCATGCGAACTTTCAATCGCTGCAATAATACCTTCTTCTTTGCAAAGTAATTTTAAAGCTTGCATACATTCTTCATCACTTATAGCATGATATTGCGCTCTTTTACTTTCAAATAAAAAAGCATGCAAAGGCCCAATTCCTGGATAATCAAGCCCTGCAGAAACACTATGTACAGGCAAGATATTGCCTAAATCATCTTGTAAAACCTTGGTTTTCATACCGTGAATAATGCCTGTTTTTCCCTTATTTAAAGTCGCTGCATGATAAGGCGTATCAATGCCAAGCCCCCCTGCTTCAATACCTATAAGTTTAACATTTTCATCTTTGATAAAATCATAAAAAATCCCAGCTGCATTGCTTCCACCCCCAACAGCTGCGATAATATAATCTACTTTTTTATTGAGTTTTTGAAGTTGCATTTTGCATTCTTTTCCTATAATGCTTTGAAAATGGGTTACCATTTTAGGATAAGGATAAGGACCTACCGCACTTCCAACCACATAAAAAATATTTTTAATATCTCCAACCCAAGCTTGAATAGCTGCAGTAGTAGCTTCTTTTAGAGTTTTAAGCCCACTTTGTACTGCATGAATTTTAGCACCCAAAAGCTCCATTTTATAAACATTTAAAGCCTGTCTTTGCACATCGGTTGCCCCCATATAAATTTCACATTCAAGTCCTAAAAGTGCTGCTGCAGTGGCTGTTGCAAGCCCGTGTTGACCTGCTCCTGTTTCTGCTATGATTTTTTTCTTTCCCATTTTTTTTGCTAAAAGGGCTTGAGCGATAGCATTATTGATTTTATGTGCTCCAGTATGATTTAAATCCTCGCGTTTTAAATAAATTTCATGCTGATATTTTTTGCTTAAATTTCTAGCAAAATAAAGCGGAGTAGGACGCCCCACATAAGTTTTTAAAAGATCGTTTAATTCTTTTTTAAAGAGTTTATCTTTAGAAAATTTCAAAAAAGCACTTTCTAGCTCATTTAAAGCAAACATTGCACTTTCAGGCAAAAACTGCCCACCAAAATCCCCATAATACGCTTTTTTCATTTTTTCAGCTCCTTTAAAATTTGTTTTATTTTGTTGATATCTTTTAAGCCTTTTTCATCTTCAAGTTTTGAATTAAGATCTAAAATTTTAGCTCCTGTTTTTACAGCCTTATGAATATTATCCAAATCTATGCCTCCAGCTAATGCAAAATCTTTAGTATAAGAACTTAATAAAGTCCAATTAAAACTTATTCCATTACCGCCTTTTAAAATTCCCTTAGCATCAAAAAGCACTAAATCAGCAAAAATTTCACTTTTTAAATCTAAACTATTTTCCACACTTATCACCTGCCAAACAAAAACATTTTGCACCTTTAAAATTTCAAATTCTTCTTTGGTAATAGTGCGATAAATTTGTATCCCATCAAGCTTAACTTCTTTAATACATCTTAAAATTTGTTCCAAATTTTCATCTACAAAAACACCGACAACTTTTTTATCTTTCTCATGAAAAATTGCACTTAAATTTCTTGCTTGTTCTAAACTCACTCTTCTTGGACTTTTAGCAAAAATAAGTCCAAAAAAATCAATATTTAAAAAAGCTAAATCTTTAGCATTTTTTTCATCTTTAATGCCACAAATTTTAAGCTTTAGCATAAGCTTGATACTCCTTAAAATACTCTATAACTTTACCTGAATAAATGGCTTCTAAAATCATATCTTTAGCCACTAAAGGCGAACTTGCTTTATTGGCTGTATAAAGTGCAAACATAGCATTTAAAACTACTAAATCAAATTTTGCCCCTTGCATTTTACCACTTAAAATATCTTTTAAATCCTTAGCGTTTTCATATGCACTAGATCCTATGATTTCACTATGAAAAGCTCTTTTAAAACCAAATTGTTCAGGACAGATAGAATACTCTAAAATTTCTCCTTCACAAAGCTCATAAATTTTACTTTCATCGCAAATACTAAGCTCATCCATACCATCATTTCCTCTTACCACTAAAGCTTTTTTGCGTCCTAAATTTTTTAAAACCTCTATCAAAAGCCTATGCACAGGTGCGTGATAATTTCCCATAAGTTGATATTTTAACTTTAAATTAGGGTGCAATAAAGGACCTAAAACATTAAAAACCGTTCTTACTCCAAGCCTTGATCTGATCTCTTTAAGTTCTCCTACTAAAGGATGGAAAAATGGAGCATGTAAAAAACTAAGCCCTTGATTGTTTAGTTGTTTTAAAGCTGATTCTAAAGTGTTTGGAGTAGTTATATTTAAAGCTTCTAACACATCTGTACTTCCACTAGAACTTGAAATGGCACGATTTCCGTGTTTGGCTACTTTTACTCCTAAAGCTGCTAAAATAAAAGCACTAGTCGTAGAAACATTGATACTTTTAAAACCATCTCCACCTGTTCCACAAATATCAATCATCTCACTCTCATCACTAAAAGTTTGAGAATATCTTAAAATTTGTCTTACAAAAGCACTTAAAGATTTTTCGTTTAAAGACTTTTCAGTGATTAAAATCAACAAAGCCGCCACTTGCAAAATTTCATAATCTTTAGACATAATAATCTTACAAATTTGCTCAAAATCATCGCTTTGTAAAAAATGATTTTCACTCATTTTTTGCAAATAAAAACTTAAAGGATTTTCCTGTTTTTGTGATTTTTTTATATCTTGTTTTAAAAAATTAGAAAAAAGTTGTAAGCCATATTCACTAAAATAGCTTTCAGGATGAAATTGCACACCATAATAAGGTAAATTTTTATGTCCCAAAGCCATAATCACACCCTTCTCATCAAGGGCTAAAATTTCAAGCTCATCACTAAGCTGTTTAACCTCTAAAGAATGATAACGCATCACGCTAAAATTTAAAGGTAAATTAGAAAATAATTCATTTTCCCTGCACTGTTTTATCAAAGAATTTTTTGCATGCATAGGCTCTTGCATCTTAACCACTAAAGAATCAAAAGCTAAAGCTAAAGCTTGATGTCCCAAACAAATGCCCAAAACAGGGATATTAAGCCTTGCTTTAAAAATTTCAAGACAAATCCCACTTTGACTTGGATGCTTTGGACCAGGACTTAAAATAATATGAGTAGGATTTAAATTTTTAATTTCACTCAGAGAAATTTCATCATTTCTTCTTACTAAAATTTCATCATTGCTGAGTTGCTCTAACATGCTTTTGACATTAAAAACAAAAGAATCATAATTATCAATTAAAAGTATCATTGATTTTCCTTTTTTAAATTTTCAAAAGCTACCAAAAGCGCCTTGCGTTTAGCACAAATTTCTGCATATTCTTTTTGACTCTCACTTTGCAAAACAATACCCGCCCCACTTGCCAAATAAGCCTTATCTTGAGTAAAAAAAGCGCAACGAATTAAAATCGCTAAAGTTATGTCTTCGTTAAAATTTAAAAATCCTACCGCACCACCATAAATTCCACGATCGCAATCTTCAAGCTCACTAATGATCTCTAAAGCTCTTATTTTAGGAGCTCCGCTTAAAGTTCCCGCTGGAAAAACTGCTTCAATCACATCGAAAATACTCGCATCTTCTTTCATATTGGCATACACTTCACTCACTATGTGCATTACAAATTTATTTTTAATAATAGAAAAAAGATTTTCCACTCTTGTTTGAGCGCCAAATTTACAAGCATCATTTCTTGCTAAATCTACAAGCATCTTATGTTCACTAAGTTCTTTTTCATCACTTAAAAGATCTTTTTCTAAAGCTAAAAGATCACAGTTATTTTCCAAATTTCTAGTTCCAGCAATAGGGGCTAAATAAATCTCTCTTTTTTTAATTTTCAATAAAAACTCTGGAGAAGAACCCAAAACAACACCATATTTACTTGGAAAATAATACATATAAGCGCTTGGATTTAAAGCACTTAAACTCTCATAATAATCAAAAGCATTTACTTGATGCTTGATACAAAGTTGCTTACTTAAGACCACTTGAAAAATATCTCCACTTAAAAGATATTCTTTAGCTTTTTCACACATTTTTAAAAAATCATTTTTTTCATCTTCTAAAGAATTTAAAATTTCAAAAGCATTTTTTTGTTTCTTTTTAATTGGTTCAATATCATCTTTTAAATATTCAAAATATTTTGAAGCGCCAAATTTAAAAAACATCTTACTATTTTTCTCATAAATCAAATAAGCTTTAGCATTGGCAAATAAAAATAAAGGAAAATCATAATTTTTCTTAGAAGAAAGTGGAATTTTCTCAAACAAAGATACAAAATTCGCACTAAAAACTCCAAAAAATCCAGCAAAGTCGCAAATTTTATTCTTACTTAAAGCTTCATAATATTTTGCCTTAAACTCGCTAAATGATAATTCATTAGCATCTAAATAATCACAATCAATCCCTATAATTACCTTAGTCAAATCCTCTGCAAAATAAGAATTTTCAAATTTTTCAAGGATTTGTCTGTAATAAAAATTTACATTTTTAACAAACATAATAGGCCTTTTTTAAAAAAATAAAATAAATAAAAATAATACTAAAGAAAAAATTTAGATAAAAAGAAGTTTAGAAACGCCAAGAGCGAAGAGTGTGTGTAAGTTTTAAAATCAAAGAATTACCAAAAAAATCATTTTCACTCATCTTTTACCTTTCTTATAAAATATTTCAAAAATTAAGACTTTTATGAAAATTTTTAAAGTCTAAGTTAATTTTAATCAATAAATATAAATTTTGCTTTAAATTTAAAATAAATATTATAAAATCTTTATATTTTATAATATTTTGAAACATTTTTACGATGCTTAAAGTTACCAAAAAAATATTCTATTGTTTTAAAAAACTAAGATAATACTTAGCTTAATAAGATAAAATTATTCCGTATTTGAAATATTTAATATTTTTTAGGAAAAGCTATGGAAATCACAGATTTACCTTATCTAATCATAGGAATCATTTCAGGTATTGCTTCTGGACTTTTTGGCATTGGTGGAGGTATGATTATCGTTCCTTCTATGTTCGCACTTGGAGCAAGCGCTCACCATGCTATCGGAATTTCAGTATTGCAAATGATTTTTGCAGCAGTTTTTGGCTCTTATATTAATTATAAGAAAAAAAATCTAAATCTTAAAGATGGTGTTATGATAGGTTTTGGAGGGCTCATAGGGGCAAGCTTTAGCGGAATGCTTTTAAAAGCTTTAAGCGATGTAGCTCTTACTAGCGTATTTTTGGCGGTAAGTTGTATATTTTTTATCAAATATGCTTTTGGAATTAAAGAAAACATTATGCAAATTCAAAGAAGCGTTTGGGTAAAGAATATCATTTTATTTATTGCTGGAGCTTTTACTGGTATTTTTGCTATTTCTTTGGGAATTGGTGGTGGACTTTTAATTGCTCCAATTTTAGCTTATTTTTTAGGCTATGATAGTAAAAAAGTTGTTTCCTTATCCTTGTTTTTTGTTATTTTTGCTTCAGTCTCTGGTATTATATCTTTTTCAAATTCTGGAGTTATAGACTCTGAAGTTATTCATAAAGGAATACTAGTAGGTATAGCTTCTATGGTTGGAGTTTTTATAGGAATTAAAATCATAGAAAAAATGCATATTTCAGCTCATAGAAAAATTTTACTTTGCGTATATGCCTTATCAATACTTGGAACCACCCACTCTTTGCTTAATAAGCTAAATCTTATAAATTTTTAACTTGGATTTATCCAAGTTCTTTTAATATTATTATGCTAAAATCTTAAATTTATTTTAATGTTTAGGAAAGACTATGAACGATACCATCAAAATCATTGGTGCAAGAGAAAATAACCTAAAAAATATCCACCTTGAAATTCCCAAAAACAAACTCATTGTTTTTACAGGACTGAGTGGAAGTGGAAAATCAACCCTTGCTTTTGGCACTCTTTATGCTGAAGGACAACGCCGTTATATAGAAAGTTTAAGTGCTTATGCCAGACAATTTTTAGATAAGGTAGGCAAACCTGATGTCGATAAAATCGAAGGTTTAACTCCAGCCATTGCTATAGATCAAAAAACTACTTCTAAAAATCCACGCTCTACTGTAGGAACCATCACTGAAATTTATGATTATCTAAGACTTTTATATGCAAGAGTTGGCATTCAACATTGTCATCAATGTGGACAAAAAATCTCATCTATGAGCGTAAGTGATATAGTCAGTGAAATTTTAAAATTTCCAAAAGGTGCAAAAATCATTATCTACGCTCCACTCATACGAGAAAAAAAAGGAACTTATTCAGATTTACTTGAAAATTTACGTAACAAAGGCTATGTAAGAGCTCAAATTGATGGAGTTTTAGTAAGGCTTGATGAAGAAATTGAACTGGCTAAAACCAAAAAACACACCATTAAACTTGTCATAGATAGGCTTGAAATTCAAGAAGATTTACTCTCTCGCCTTGCAAGCGATATAGAAAAAGGCTTACAAGAAAGCTTTGGAGAAATAGAAATAGAAGTTTTAAATCACGAAGAAATAAATCTTAATAAACACTATCATTTTAGCGAGCACTGCGCTTGTTTTGATTGTAAAATTTCTTTTGTTCCACTCGAGCCTTTAAGCTTTTCTTTTAATTCTCCAAAAGGAGCATGTGAAGCTTGCGATGGACTTGGAATTCGTTATACTTTAGATATGAAAAAAATCATCGATGAAAATTTAAGTCTCGAAAACGGTGCTGTTAAAATCATGTATGGTTTTAATAAAAGTTATTATTATAAATTCCTAATCGCCTTTTGCGAACAAAATGAAATTCCTATCAAAATACCTTTTATGCAATTAAGCGAAGAACAAAAACGCCTTGTATTGTATGGTAATGCCAAAACTATAGAATTTCTTTGGAAAAGAAATCGTCTAAAACGCACTTTTGAAGGCGTGGTTAAAATGGCTTATGAAATGCTAAAAGATGAAAAAGATTTAGCCGAATATATGAGTGAAAAAATTTGCAAAGACTGCGGTGGGCATCGTTTAAAACCCGAAAGTTTAGCCGTGAAAGTAGCCAAAAAAGGCTTGGGTGAAATTTTAGATATGAGCATAGAAGATAGTACGGCCTTTTTTGCAGATGAGAAAAATTTTTCTTATTTAAGCGAGCAACAAAAACTTATTTCTAAACCTATCCTAAAAGAAATCAACGAAAGATTGTTTTTCTTGTATGATGTGGGGCTAGGCTATCTTTCCTTAGGGCGCGATGCAAGAACGATTAGTGGGGGTGAAGCACAAAGAATCCGCATAGCTTCACAAATTGGCAGTGGTTTAAGCGGAGTGATGTATGTCTTAGATGAGCCTAGCATAGGACTTCATGAAAGAGATACTGCAAAACTGATTAAAACTTTAAGAAATTTACAACAAAAGGGCAATACCCTAATTGTCGTAGAACATGATAAAATGACTATAGAAGAAGCAGATTTTATTGTAGATATTGGTCCAAAAGCAGGAAAATTTGGGGGTGAGGTTGTATTTAGTGGAACTTATAAAGAACTTTTAAAAAGCAAAAGCGAAACTGCACTTTATATGAATGGTAAAAAGCGAATTTCACAGCTTAAAAATAGAGAGCAAAAAGAATGGCTAGAGCTTAAAAATGTAAATATTAACAATATCCAAGATTTAAGCGTAAAATTTCCTTTGCAAAATTTAGTCGCTATAACGGGAGTTTCAGGTTCTGGAAAAAGTTCTTTGATACTTCAAACCCTACTTCCTTTTGCGCAAGAGGAATTAAACCGTGCGAAAAAAGTTAAAAAACTTGGTGGAGTGCAAATAGAAGGACTTGAAAAACTTGATAAAGTCATTTATCTTGATCAAAGCCCAATTGGGCGCACACCACGTTCAAATCCTGCCACCTATACAGGCGCTATGGATGAAATCAGAAATCTTTTTGCCGCCACTAAAGAAGCCAAAATGCGTGGTTATAAAGCCGGACGCTTTTCTTTTAATGTCAAGGGTGGAAGATGTGAGAAATGTAGTGGAGATGGAGAAATCAAAATAGAAATGCATTTTTTACCTGATGTTATGGTAGTTTGCGATACTTGTCAGGGCAAACGCTACAATGATGCCACGCTAGAAATCAAATATAAGGGTAAAAATATCAGCGAAATTTTAAATATGAGTGTTTTAGAAGCGAGTGAATTTTTTACAGCCGTTCCTAAAATCAAACAAAAATTAGACACTCTAGTAAAAGTGGGCTTAGACTATCTAACCCTAGGACAAAATGCCACCACCTTAAGCGGGGGTGAAGCACAAAGAATCAAACTTGCTAAAGAACTAAGCCGTAGCGATACAGGAAAAACTCTTTATATACTTGATGAACCTACAACAGGACTACATTTTGAAGATGTCAATAAACTCATCTTAGTTTTACAACATTTGGTTGATCTTAAAAATTCTGTTTTTGTGATAGAACATAATTTAGATGTGATTAAAAATGCTGATTATATTATCGATATGGGGCCTGAAGGCGGAGTTAAAGGTGGAAAAGTTATAAGCACAGGAAGCGTGGAAAAAGTCGCTAAAGAGCATAAGAAAACAAAATCCTATACAGGATATTATTTAGATCTAGAGCTTAAAAACGCAAGGAGTTGAAATGACACACGAACAAAAAATTGCATTTTTTAAGATTAAAAGATTAAGTGTTTATATATTTTTCTGTGCTTTATATAATTTTTATTACTTTTTTTCTTATGAAGGGGTGACAAGTTCATATGAAGCTGGGAACGAAATTCTTTATATTGGCGGTATATTTTTATGCTTCTTTTCTTGTATTTACATAGTTCTTGCTTTTATTTTTATGGTGGTCAGAATTCATTTTTTATTTTCTTCTAATAAGATTTTAATTTATTTTTTGCTTGCCATTATAAACCTTGGTGCATCTTTTTTTCTTTTGGAAAATAAAATTTTATTTTTAGGGCTTTTAGCTTTATTTTTCGTTTTTTATTTTTTATTTTCACTTACCCTTGCTTTGCTTTTTAAAGAGGTGAAAATGTCTTTTTTATTTGCATTTTTGTGCATGCTTTTGGCATTTTTATCTTTTATATTTGTCTATAAATCAAGCCTTTTATTTCTTTTCCTTACTTTGCATTTTTTGAGTTTTGCTTATGCCTTTGAAAGGTATAAAATTTTAAAAAAGCTAGATTGAAATATTTTAAAGAAGAAAAGTGTCAAATTTAAACTTTCATCAAATGTTTGAAATTCGAAGACAAAATGATTTTAAAAGCGTTAAAAAGTTTGCTTGGATAGTTTTTATAAGTTTTTTACTTTCAATTTGTTTTTATTTTTTACCTATCGTTCTTGATTTTATCTATGATTTAAAATTGTATAATTTTGATTCTATCGCTAACATTCTAACTATAATTTTTTGTGTGATTTTTTTAATTTCTTATTCAATTATGATTTTAAAACTTTATTTTACAAGTAAAAGTAAAGTTTTGTTGATAAGTTTTTTTATAGGTGCAAGCACTCAATTTATCACTTTGTTTAACTTAATTCTTATTATGAGTGCTTCTTATCCTCTCAGTCAGATATCGCGTATTGCTCTATATAGCTTTTCTTTTTTATGTCTTATAGTAGCCATTTTTTGTACTTTTATATTTTTTAAAACACTAAGAGCTTTATGTGAAAATCAAATTTATTTTCTCTTATGTTTTATTTTTAAAAGTATGATTTTGATAATTGTTTTTATATTTATGTTTTTTTTAATTCATAGCAAGCCTTCACTTGCTTTAGCCATAACTTTGTTTATGTTTTTTTTCTTTACAGGTTTATTGTTTGTCATTTATTACGCCCTATTTGCTTTCGCACTTAGTAAAAACCAAAATATCAAATTTATCCCAAATTTAAAGCTTTTATCCAATGAAAAAGAAAATAATTAACTATAGTATTTTATTTGTTATCTTTTTAAGCCTAAGTCAAATCACCTTAGTTTTTGTTTTTAATCACTATTTAACCATTGATTATAGCCTTTATGAATTACCACCGCAAAACCTTCAAATGCTAAATTTAGCCGATCAAAAGCTTTATCTAAGAGAAAATTTGCATTTTTTAAATTCTATTTTAACTTTTTTACTGCTAATTTTATTTTGTTTTATACATTTATTTTATTTTTTTCTTTTTAGAAAAGAAAAATTGATATTTCCTTTGGCTTTTTGTTTTATTTATATAATGTTTGCTTGTTGTATTGATATGTATTTTCATCTAGAAAACGCTAACTTATGGCAATTTTTCATTTATTTAGCTTTTATTCTTTCTTTTATTTATATATTTCTTTTAGATAAATTTTTTCAAAGCCATCTTTTCAAAATTTATTTTATTTTTATCATTATAGGTGCTATTTTTTTAAGATTAGATCTTGGAAATTTAAATTTGTATTTTGAAATTATCAAATCTTTTTTATTTCCTATCCATCTTTTTATTTTGTTTATTTTAATGCGTAAAAAAGAGTTTTAATGTTTGATTTTTTATATAGTGATATAAGTTATTTAGGACTTTTTATAGTGTGTTTTCTTTCAAGCACACTATTACCCTTAGCAAGTGAAGCCTTTGTTTTAGGCTTTATAAAACTTGATTTTAATCCAAATTTGGTACTTATCGTAGCCACTTTGGGTAATACCTTAGGAAGTTTAAGTACTTATGCTTTAGCGTATTTTGGAAAAGAAAAAATTTTAGAAAAATACTTTAGCAAATCCTTGAAAAAATTAGAAAATTTCAATGCTAATTTTGCTAAATTTGGAAGTATATTTGCTTTTTTTACTTTTTTGCCTTTAGTAGGAGATCTTTTTGCCTTGGGACTTGGTTTTGCAAAATATTCTTTTTTAAAAACTATATTTTTTATCTTACTTGGAAAATTAAGTCGTTATGCTTTCATAATTTTCATAGCAAACTCCTTTTAAAAGCCTCATTTTTATCAACTCTAAAAGCTTTGCATTATTAACATTTTTTAAAATTTTAACACAATTTTTAGTGCTTAAATCCACCCCCATACTCATTTTTGGTTCTTTAAAACAACGCCAACTCATACCTCTTGCCAAAGAACTATCGCAAATAATATCAGCATAACACTCATCAAAATCTGCAATACTAGAATCTAGTGCGTAAGCTATCGTTAAAGCGTCATGTATCCAAGTTCCCTTTGTACCACGTGTTTTAGAGGCATAATCAATCCAAACACCTAAAGTTTCAACGATAAAATCACATAAAATATTCTTACCTTGCAACTCTTTTAAATCCTCGTGTGTTAATAAAGTCTGCATGGTTGCATTATAAGGTACAAGTGTAATTTTAGCTCTTGAATTTAGCACTATACTAGCCGCCTCAGGATCAAAACCAAAATTTGTATCTTTAGTGTAATAAGGCATATCAAAACTGCCTCCCATAATAAAAAGCTCTTTAAGATTTATATCAAAATCTTTAAAAATTTTCATAGCCATAGCGATATTTGTCAAAGGTCCTATCGCACAAATAGAAATTTCTTTAGGATTTTTACTCACTAACTCACCCATTTTAAAAATCGCATCAGGATTTATATTTTCTAAAATTTCAGGACTTTTTATATTTTCCCAAAGATATTCAAGTTTAAAATTTTTTACACTTTCATCAAGTCTTTGACGCCAAGCTTTACTTGATTCTTTTAAGGCTTCATTCGCTCCCAAATAAACGGGGATATTTAAATTTAAACATTTAAATAAATCCTTAGCCACACTATAGGCAACAAGGCTTGGAACATTACCGCAAACTGTGCTTAGCATTTCAAGTTTGATTTCTTTAGATGACAAAATCAAAGCAAGTGCTAAACCATCATCAGTATTTGCTCCTGCAATAGCATTGCCTATGTCCGTGTCTAAAATAAGTCTCATATCGCATCTTCTATTTTATTTAAATCTCTACCTCTAGTTTCTGGCGCAAAAAATGTAGTCACAAAACCTATACTTGCAGTTAATACAAAATATGTTGCAATAGGCCACCAAGTGCCATAATACGCAAGTAAAGCAGAAGCCACCATAGGCGCTGTTCCTCCTGAAAGAATAGAACCTAGCTCCTTAGCAAAAGCCATTTTTGTATAACGGTTTTTTACCCCAAAAAGCTCCACACCCCAAGCCGCTTGCACACCAAAAATCCCTAAAGATGCTAAAGACATACCTACAATAATAGTTAAAATCACAATAATTTCATTTTTACTATCTAAAAGTATAAAAGCAGGAAAAGCATAAATCATTAAAAGCAAACAAAACATTCTATAAGTAATACGTCTTCCAAATTTATCACTTAAATAACCCGCCAAAGGAATAACTAAAAACCCTACCAATGAAGCTATCATTACCGCTGTAGTAGCAACTGATTTGTCTAAAAGTAAAATTTTAGTCACATAACCTACAATAAAACCTTGCGCAAGATAAGAAGGTCCATTTTCGCCTATTCTTAAACCCACCATAGTCCAAAAAGCACGACTTCTTTGCCAAAAACTTCTTTCATCTTTTTTTTATATGCTTTTCGTTATTAAGACGCAATTTCATCATTTCATTTTTTTGCTTTTCAAAAACAGGGGTTTCTTTGACATGAAAACGAATATATACAGCAAAAAGAGCGATTAAAATACTTCCCATAAAAGGAACTCTCCAACCCCATTCTTTAAAACTTGCTTCATCCATTTGTACCATCAAAAGCCATACAAAAGACGCAAGCAAAGTTCCGCTATTTGATCCTAAAGCAATCACAGAAGAAACAAGCCCTCTTCTCTTGCTAGGAGCATATTCTCCAAGCATAACTGTTCCACCTGAAAGTTCAGCTCCTGCACCAAAACCCTGCATAAAACGTAATATAACCAAACAAATAGGCGCCCAAACACCAATTACTGCATAGCTTGGGATAAAACCTATAAGAGTAGTTGAAATTCCCATTAAAGCTATTGTAGCCATCATAACATTTTTCCTTCCATGTTTATCGCCTAAATAGCCAAAAAACAAAGCCCCAATAGGTCTTGCAATAAAACCTATGCCATAAGTTACAAAACTAAGCAAAAGTGCAATTACTGGAGTTTGCTCAGGAAAAAACACTTCTGAAAAATTGTTGCAGCTGCTAAACCATAAAGTGCAAAATCTGCATATTCCATAGCAGTTCCCAACCAGCAAGAAAAAACTGCCTTTTTAAAAACTTTCCTACCTTCAGGTGTGTTAAAATTCTTATCCGCAATTCCATCAATTTGCTGATTTGTCATTACATTATCCTTATATTTTAATATATTTTTTTATAAATAATTTGTAATTATGGCTAAAAATTGCAGTGTTTTTGCTTAAAGATCTTAAATTGTAGACATTTTAAGCAAAATTTTGAAATAATACAACTTAAAAATATATTTTATCAAAAGAAGAAATTATTATGAAAACTTTAACTATTATCGATACTTTTGGATTTTTTTTCAGACTTTACTACGCATTAAAAGGTTTTAAAAATTCACAAGGACAAGCTAGTGGAATGATTAGCGGTTTTGCAAATTTTATTTATAGCTTAAAAAATGAACATAAAAGTGATTATATTGTTTTTGCATTAGACTCCAAAGGAAAAACTTTTCGTAGCGAAATTGATCCAAACTATAAACAAAATCGCACTCCACCACCACCTGAACTTCTAGAACAAATTCCAATTTGCATAGAGATGATAGAAAAAATGGGTTTTATAAGCGTTTCTAGGGAAGGTTATGAAGCCGATGATATCATCGCTTCTTTTGTAAAAACTTGTGAAGATAGGGATATTTTTGTACGCATTATCACTCAAGATAAAGATCTTTATCAGCTCATAAAAGATGGCAAAACGAGCATTTATAGCCCTATTTCTAAAAACGACTATGATGAAGCAGCGTGTTTAGAAAAATACGGAGTAAAACCTCATCAAATCAGAGATTTTTTAGCTCTTTGCGGAGATAGTTCTGATAATATTCCAGGCGTTAAAGGTATAGGTGCAAAAGGGGCTAAAACCTTACTTGATGAATTTGGTAGCATAGAAGGAATTTATGGAAATTTAACTCTAATACGCAATGAAAGAAGTCGTAACTTGCTTTTAGAGGGTAAGGAAAATGCATTTTTAAGCAAAAAATTAGCCTCTTTGTATGAAAATTTAGAAGTGCAAGATCTTATAGAAAAAGCAACTTATCCTAATGAAGAACCTCTTTTAAAAATACTTGAAATTTTAGAACATTACGAACTTAATACTTTACTTAAAAAACTGCGTCAAAATCCTGATAATAAAGATAAAAATTTAGGTTTTAAAGCCACTTTAATACAAGATGAAAACAAACTTTTTGAAATTTTAAATACCCTTGATAAAGAAAGTATTATTGCTTTTGATACCGAAACCACAGGACTTGATACAAAAGAAGCAAAAATTGTTGGTTTTAGTTTTTGCATGAGTGAAAATGAAGCTTTTTACGTGCCTTTAACTCATAACTATCTTGGAGTAGGTGAGCAAATTTCATTGCAAAGTGCCAAAAAAGCTATAGAGCTAATCTTTAATCATTTTGTTATAGGACACAATCTCAAATATGATTTTAAAATCATTCAAAACAATTTTGGATTAAATTTACCTCAAAAATACGCAGATACAATGATTTTAGCATGGCTTAAAAATCCTTCTTTAAGAGTAAATATGGATGATTTAGCCTTAAGACTTTTTAATTATGAAACCTTACATTTTGAAAGCCTTGTTAAAAAAGGAGAAAATTTTGCAAGTGTAGAACTTGAAAAAGCTTGCAAATACGCCGCAGAAGATGCTTATATCACGTTAAGATTTTATCTTTATTTTTTAAAAAATCTTGAAACTCCTTTATTAGAACTTGCTAAAAACTGTGAATTTAATTTCATTAAAATCATTATGATGATGGAAGAAAATGGCATAAAGCTTGATACAAATGCACTTGAAGCCCTTATGAAAAAATTTGAAAATGAAATCAAAAATTTAAGTGAAGAAATTTATACTCTTTGTGAGGATAGATTTAACCTAAACTCACCTAAACAAGTAGGTGATATACTTTTTGAAAAACTTAAACTTCCAAGTGGAAAAAAAGGAAAAACAGGATATTCTACCGATGAAAAAGTTTTAAATGCACTTTTAGATAAACATCCTGTAATTGCCAAAATTTTAGATTATAGAGAACTTGCCAAACTTTATTCCACTTATTGCGAACCTTTGTTAAAACTAGCGTTAAAAGATGAAAATTCACGCATTTACTCAAGTTTTTTACAAACTGGAACTGCAACGGGTCGCCTTTCATCTAAAGATCCAAATTTGCAAAATATTCCTGCACACGGACAATACGCAAAAGATTATAAATCTTGCTTTGTAGCTAAAGATGGATTTAGTTTTATCTCTCTTGATTATTCTCAAATCGAACTGAGAATGCTTGCACATTTTAGCGAAGATGAAAAACTTTTAAATGCTTTTGCTAACGATGAAGATATACATGCAAGAACAGCTATAATGATTTTTGGAGAAAGCAATTATGAAACCAGAAGTGTTGCAAAAAGTATAAATTTTGGACTTATTTATGGCATGGGCTATAAAACTTTAAGTCAAAATTTAAAAATAGAAGCTCATTTAGCCAAATCTTATATAGAAAAATATTTTGAAAATTTTACTAGCATTAAAAAATATTTTGAAACAGTTAAAAACGAAGCTAAACAAAATGGTTTTATCACTACTTTAAACAGTCGCAAGCGTTATTTTGATTTTGAAAATGCAAAACCTATGCAAATTGCCATGTATGAAAGAGAAAGTATTAATTCAATCTTACAAGGCTCAGCAGCAGATGTAATTAAACTTGCTATGTTAGAAATCGATAAAGAATTAAATGAAGACAAAAAGCTTATTTTACAAATTCATGATGAATTAATTTTTGAAGTAAAAGATGATTTATGTGAAAATTTTGTAAAAAAAACTAGAGATATTATGGAAAATATAGTAAAATTAAAAGTAAAATTAAAAACAAGCTCAAGTATTGCCAAAAATTGGGGCGATTTAAAATAATCAAGGAGATATTTATATGGATCTTTCAACCATACTGGGAATGGTGCTTGCAGTTACTAGTATTTCAGTAGGAGATATACTAGAAGGTGGTAATCCTTTACATGTTGTGCATCTTTCTTCCTTTCTTATAGTTATGCCAACGGCTGCATTTTGTGCAATGACTTCTACACATAAAAAAATCGTAAAAGCAGCTTATAAAGAACTCAAAGTTGTCTTTAAAGGTTCTGGAGTAAATCTACCTGAAAGGATAGCCCAGTTAATAGAATTTGCCATTATTGCAAGAAGAGATGGGCTTTTAGCATTAGAATCAAGAACCAATGAGATTGAAAATGAATTTTTAAAAAATGCTATGATGATGCTTGTAGATGGTAAAAGCTTTGAAGAAATTCACGAAAGCATGGAAATACAAACCGAACAACTTGAAGAGCATTATAAAGAATGTGCAGAATATTGGATAGTATTTGGAGAAACTTGCCCTACCATGGGACTTGTTGGAGCGGTTTTTGGTCTTATTCTAGCTCTTAAATTGCTAGACAATCCCCAAGCAATGGCAGCGGGTATTTCAGGTGCTTTTACAGCTACGGTTACTGGGATTTTTGGTGCTTATGCGCTTTTTGCACCTTGGGGAAGAAAAATGAAAGCTAATGGAATGGATCTTGTAAAAGAGCAAATTGTCATCACTGAAGCCATAAAAGGAATTGCAGAAGGTGCGAATCCTAGAGATTTGGAAGCTAAGCTTTTTAATTTCTTAAGTCACGATGATCCAAAAATTTCACAATTTGACAAAGGTTAAAAATGGCCAAGAAACATAAATGTCCAGAATGTCCCGCAGGTGAAAAATGGGCTGTACCTTATGCAGACTTTCTAAGTTTGCTTTTGGCACTTTTTATTGCTCTTTGGGCAATTTCTAAAACAAATCCTGCTAAAGTAGAGGCTTTAAAAACCGAATTTGTTAAAATCTTTGATTATACCTCTACTCAAACAGTCAAAGAAGAGAGTAAAACTCAAGAAAAATACAAGGGTGCAGCAAAAGAAGAAAGCGATGAACTCAAATCGTTAAAACAAATGACTATGACACAGCAAGAAACCATCAAACGTCTTCAAGCGGCTCTAGATCAAAGCGACAATCAGATTGCTCTTAATCTTCCATCTAAAGTTGAATTTGAAAGAGGTAGTGCTCAAATCGTTTCAGCTGATATACAAGATTACTTAAAACGTATGGCTGAACTAACAACATATTTGCCACCTCAAGCAAAAATAGAAATTAGAGGCTATACAGACAATAGCGACTCTATTATAAGAAGTTATGAACTCGCCTACCAAAGAGCAGAAAATGTATTGAAATATTTTATAGAAGGTGGAGCAAATTTGAAAAATATTAGCATTAAAAGCTACGGGCTTAATAATCCCATCAATGGAAATCCGCAAGCCTTAGAAAATAATAGAGTAGAAATATATTTTAAAGTCGATACAGCAGATACAAGTACTCAAAAATCGGTTCTTGAGCTTATTAACAAAATAGGAACTAAAACACCTTAAAAGTTTTAGTTTCCTTTTTTTACTTGATCAGCTAAACGACTCTTATTATTTGTATTATAAACAAATCCTAGCACCTCAGCTACAGCTTTAAACATTTCCCTAGGAATAAGATCATTAACATCACAAGCTTTATAAAGCTCTCTTGCTAAAGGAGGATTTTCATAAACCACAACATTATTTTCATAGGCTACTTGTTTTATGCGAAGAGCGAGAAAATCCACTCCTTTGGCAACAACCCTAGGGGCTTGTTCTTTACTTGTATCATAACGAATAGCTACGGCATAATGCGTTGGGTTTGTGATCACCACATCCGCACCTGCAACATCTTGAACCATACGACGACGCGCAGCTTCCATTTGAAGTCTACGAATTCTACCTTTAACCTGAGGATCTCCTTCCATTTGTTTATACTCATCTTTTATTTCTTGTTTGCTCATACGCAAACCTTTAAAATACTGAAAACGCACCAAAAAAACATCTAAAACAGCAATAATTAAAAAAGCAACTATAACAATAGCTGCTAAAACAATAGCTCTGTCTCTTAGCCAAGTAAGCTGTGCAACCATAGTATAAAGCTCAACTCTTGGAAGCTCTTGCATAAATTTAAGTAAAACTATAAAAGCTATAGTAAAAACAATACCCACTTTTAAAATAATTTTTATACTTTCAACAATTTTTTTCAATGAAAAAAGGTTTTTTAAACCTTTTAGAGGATTGATTTTTCCTAAATTTGGCATAATAGGTTTAGTTGTAAAAATAAAACCAAATTGCATAATATTTCCCAAAACCCCAGCAATCATAATACTTAAAACAATAGGTGCAAGAATAATTAAAACCTCAAAAATGCTTTTAATCATAATGGCTTGAATAATACGCAAATCAAATTCAACACCAATAAAACTTTGATAGTATCTATATAAATTTACAATTCTCTCGCCCATAAAACTCATCATAAATAAAGTTATAGTTACTCCAATTATCAAAGTTACAATAGCTGCCGCATCTTGAGACTTTGGAACATTACCTTCTTTACGCGCATCTTCTATCTTTTTGGACGTGGGTTCTTCTGTTTTTTCTTGATCTTCGCCTGCCATATTTTAGCCTAAATAAAAATTTTAATATGTGTGTAAAATTATAGTAGAAAATTTATGAATTTCAATTAAAGAATAAAAATGAAGAAAAAGCCTCGTAAAGAGGCTTTATACTAAGAAATTAAAGTTTAGCTTCGTTTTTGCCAAGATATTCAGCCACGCCTTTAGGGTTAGCTTTCATACCTTCATCGCCCTTATTCCATCCTGCAGGACAAACTTCACCATGCTCATTTGTAAAAAGCATGGTATCAACCATTCTTAACATTTCATCTATATTTCTACCTAGTGGTAAATCATTAACCACAGCATGGCGAACTGTTCCATCAGCATCAAGCAAGAACGAACCACGAAGGGCAACTGCTTCTGCATAAAGTACATCAAAATTTCTAGCAATCTGCTTAGTTAAGTCAGCAACAAGCGGAAATTTAACCTGACCAATACCACCTTGATTTACTGGAGTATTTTTCCAAGCAAAATGTGAAAATTCATTATCTCCTGAAATTCCAATTACTTCAATGCCACGATTTTTAAATTCTTGATATCTTTTGTCAAAAGCTATAATTTCTGAAGGACAAACAAAAGTAAAATCTTTTGGATAAAAGAATACTACCGCTCCTTTTGGACCTATGTTTTTATAAAGATTAAAATCTTGAACAATTTCATTGTTTCCCAATACTGCTGGAGCAGTAAAATCTAAAGCTTTTTTAGTAACTATCATATTTTCTCCTAAATAATAAATTTTATTGATAACGAAATTATATCGTTTAAATCTTTATTTTTTTTTAAATATCTAAAATAATATTAAAAATTTAAGAAAGTTATAATTATTATCAAATAATGTAAATTTTTGATTATCAAAATTTACATTATTTAAGAATTTTATGCTAAAATCTTTTAAATATTAATATTAAAAAGGAGAAAAAATGGCTGTAAAAATTACAGATATATGTATTGCTTGTGGTTCTTGTATTGATGAGTGTCCAGTGAGTGCTATCGTTGATGATGCTAACAATCCAGAAGGTGAAGATAGATATTATGTTTATGCAAACAAATGCGTTGAATGCGTAGGACATAATGATCAACCAGCTTGTGCCAGTGCTTGCCCAACAGATGGATGTATAGTTTGGAGTGCTGTAGAATCAGGACAACCAAGTCGTGATAATATCGGCGCTGATATGAGAAGCGGGGACACTCCAGTTTTTGCATAATTTTAAAAAATTAAAAAGCTAGAGATTCCTAGCTTTTTCTTTTAATTTAACTTTTTTTAAACAAATTCAAGTATAATTTTAAGCTTTATTAAAATAAGGAGTTATTACAAAGATGGAAAAAACTTTATCTATAATTAAACCTGATGCTGTTAAAAAAGGTGTTATAGGAAAAATTTTAGATCGTTTTGAAAGCAATGGATTAAGAATCGCTGCAATGAAAAAAGTTCAACTTAGTAAAGAACAAGCTGAAAATTTTTATGCTGTTCATAAAGAAAGACCTTTTTTTAAAGACTTGGTTGAATTTATGATTAGTGGTCCTGTTGTTGTTTCTGTGCTAGAAGGAGAAGGTGCCGTATTAAAAAATAGAGATTTAATGGGAGCGACAAATCCTAAAGAAGCTAAAGCAGGAACAATTAGAGCCGATTTTGCTGAGAGTATTGATGCTAATGCTGTTCATGGAAGCGACAGCTTGGAAAATGCAAAAATAGAAGTTGAATTTTTCTTTAAACCAAACGAAATTTGCTAAATGAAAATCCCTTTTTCTAAGATTAACATAAAGGAATATCCTTTTAAACTTAATCTTGAAAATATGATTTTTGAGGGAAATTTAGTAAAAATAAATCCTAAGCTTGTTAAAATAAATGCTATTATGCAAGGTTTTATCTATAGACCTTGTGATAGCTGTGGAACTGAGTTTGAACTTCAAATTAAAGAAAATTTAGAACTTTTTGCAAGTGATGGTATTTTTAAAGATGAAGCAAACGAATTGAGCAATACTATAGAATTTTTCGATGGACATATTGATTTAATAGAAGTTGCTATCAGCGAGCTTGAAGCTTATTTGAGTGATTATTTTTATTGTGCAAATTGCAGTAATTAATTAAATTTTATAAAGGAGAAAAAATGGCAGTACCAAAGAGAAGAGTGAGCAAAACTCGCGCAGCTAAACGCAGAACTCACTATAAAGTTAGTCTTCCTATGCCTGTAAAAGACAAAGATGGAAGCTATAAAATGCCTCACCGTGCGAATCCAACAACTAAGGAATATTAAAATCAATGATTAACATTGCCATCGATGCAATGGGTGGTGATTTTGGAGAAAAACCCATTATAGAAGGCGTTTTAAAGGCACTAGAAGCAAAACCTTTTAACGCTATCTTGGTGGGAGATTCTAAAATTCTAAAACCTTTAATACCAAAAAAATTAGAACAATATATACAATATGAAGAAGCTAGTGAAATTTTTTCAATGAATGAAAGTGCCACTGATGCTTTAAAAAATAAAGAAACAACCATTTATAAAGCTATTAATCTATTAAAAGAAAAAAAAGTAGATGCTGTAGTTTCAGCGGGTCATAGTGGAGCAAGCATGTCCTTAGCCACATTAAGACTTGGGAGACTCAAAGGTATTTCAAGACCTGCTATCGCTACTTTAATGCCAAATATTACTAACAAAACTTTACTTTTAGATGTTGGGGCTAATACAGATTGTAAAGCTGAAAATTTATTTCAATTTGCCGTAATGGGTGAAGTTTATGCTAGAGAAATCATGCAAATTCAAAAACCGCGTCTTGCTTTGCTTTCTAATGGCGAAGAAGAATGCAAAGGTAATGAACTTACCAAAGAAAGCCATCAACTTATGAAAAAAATTCCAAATTTTATAGGTAATGCTGAAGGTAGAGATATTTTCAATGGCGAAATAGATGTTTTAGTCTGTGATGGTTTTAATGGAAATGTGATTTTAAAAGCTTGTGAGGGTGTAGCAACAGCAATTTTTCAACTTTTAAAAAACGAAGTAAAGCAATCTTTTATTTCTAAAATAGGTGCTTTACTTATGAAACCATCTTTTAAGAAATTAAAAAAACATATTGATTGGCAAGAATATGGCGGAGCACCCCTTCTTGGAGTTAATGGTTGTGTGATTATAAGTCATGGAAAAAGCGATTCTAGGGCCATTAAAAATGCAATTTTTCAAGCTATAAATTTTAGCCAATCTCATATCAATGAACTTATAGAAAATGAACTTGGGAAATACAATGCTTAAAGCCAGTCTTAAAAGTATAGCTTCTTATATTCCAGAAAAAATTTTAAGCAATGCCGATCTTGAAAAGATGGTAGATACTACCGATGAATGGATCACTAGACGCACAGGCATTAAAGAAAGACGTATTGCTGGTGAAAATGAGAATACTAGCGATTTGGGTACAAAAGCTGCATTAAAAGCCATAGAAAGAGCAAATTTAAAACCTGAAGATATTGATGCAATTCTTGTAGCCACTTTAAGTCCTGATTATTTTACTATGCCTTCAACGGCTTGTAAAATTGCTTCAAATTTAGGACTTGTAAATATTAGTGCTTTTGATATTTCAGCAGCTTGTTCTGGTTTTATCTATTTGCTTGAACAAGCTAAAGCCTTAATAGAAAGTGGTTTGAAAAAAAATGTTTTAATCGTAGGAGCTGAAAAAACAAGTTCAATTATGGATTACAATGACAGAAGCATTTGCATACTCTTTGGAGATGGTGCGGGTGCTGGAGTTGTAAGTTTGGACAATGAAAATCATATCCTTGATGTACATACTGCAAGCAATGGTAATTATGGAGATCTTTTAATGACTCAAAGATCGCAAAAATCAAGCCTATGTCAAACACTTTCTATGCAAATGAGGGGCAATGAAGTTTTTAAAATAGCAGTAAACACGCTTAGCAATGATGTTGTAGAAATTTTAGCTAAAAATAACATTTTAGCACAAGAAATTGATCTTTTTATTCCTCATCAAGCTAATCTACGCATCATTAAAGCCGTCCAAGAAAAACTCAATCTAAGTGATGAAAAATGTGTGATCACTGTGCAAAAATATGGCAATACTTCAGCTGCTTCTATACCTATGGCAATGAATGATGCCTATGAAGAAGGTCGACTTAAAAAAGGAAGTCTGATCTTACTGGATGCTTTTGGTGGTGGTTTTACTTGGGGATCTGCGCTTTTAAAATTTGGAGGGGAGAATTTTTAATTCTCTCTTAACTTTCCAAAAGCTTGAATTTCTACCAAATAACCCTCTGCTAAAGCACTTCCCACACAAGCTCTAACAGGTTTAGGGTAATTTTTAATCCAAGCATCATAAATTTCATTCATTGCATCAAAATCTTTCATATTAGCTAGCCAGATTTGAATTTGAATTAAATCTCCTTTGCTTGCGCCTATTTTTTCAAACAAAGCATCAAGTTCTGCAAGCACTTCTTTGGTTTGTTTTTTAATATCTCCGCTAGGTTCAAAAGCCACTTGTCCTGCGGTCTTAAAATATTTATCAAAAACAATAATTTGCGACATTCTATCGCACTCATCAAAACGCTTTATCATGTATATTTTCCTTGAAATTCTTTCATAAATTCACACAAGGTTTTTACCTGATCCAAATTAAGTGCATTATAAATACTTGCACGAATTCCTCCTAAAATTCTATGTCCTTTAAGTCCTATCATTCCAGCTTCTTCGGCTTCTTTTACAAAAAGAGGTTCTAAATCTTTATTTTTAGCAATATTAAAACTCACATTCATTAAAGATCTATCCTTTTTATCTGCATGTCCTTTATAAAATCCATTGCTTAAATCAATACATTCATAAAGCATAGTAGCTTTTTGAGAATTTTTCTCATACACTTTATCAAGCCCACCTTGATTTAAAAGCCAATCCATTTCAAGATTAAACATATAAATGGCAAAGGTTGGAGGCGTGTTAAACAAGGACTGATTCTCGGCATGAGTCAAATAATTTAACATACTAGGAATTTGTTTATTTTTAGATCTTTCTAACATATCTTTACGGATAAAAATACAACTTAAACCCGAAATTCCAGCATTTTTTTGCACTCCGCCATAAAAAAGAGCGATATTTGAAAAATCTACTTTTCTAGAAAAAAAATCACTCGATGCATCCACAATCAAAGGAGCTTTAGTTTTAGGATAATTTTGATATTGAGTGCCGTAAATAGTATTATTAGAACAAATATAAGCATAATCAGCATTATCACTAAATTCCACACTAGGAATATGATCGAAATTACTTTCCTCGCTACTTGCTACGGTTTTAACATTGACACCTAAAATTTGTGCTTCTTTAATTGCTTTTTTTGTCCAAACTCCTGTATTTGCATATTCACAAACCCCGTTTAAAGCTAAATTCATAGGAATCATAGCAAATTGCAAACTTGCTCCACCTTGTAAAAATAATACTTCATAATCATCATTTAACCCGTAAAGTTTTTTAGCTTTCTCTTGTGCTCCAAAATGCACTTCTTCAAATACTTTTGTGCGGTGAGAAATTTCCATTATAGAATAACCCCTACCTTGATAATCACAGAGTTCTTTTTGAGCTTGCTCTAAAATTTCTAAAGGTAAAGTTGATGGCCCTGCGCTGAAATTGATTTTTCTCATAATCTATCCTTATAAAATTTTTGCTTCTTTTTGAGAAGTTTGAGAACTTAAAATAACGATATCATCACTCTTAAGATCTTCTAAATTTGCTATTTTACCATTTTTTCTGATACAAATAAACTTTTTGCTTTTATTAAAAAAATTCTCATGTTGCAAATAAGCATTTTGCAATTTATCTAATTTTAATTCATTATAACGCATTTGATTTGCCAGTAGATGATTTAATTGCTTTTCTATATTATAGCTTTGTTTTATTTTTTCATCTATTATTTTTGGTAAAGAATTAAATTTGAAAAATTTACTTAAATTTAAAAGCAAATTTTCATAATTTTGTATTTTATGATTCCAAAGTTGCATTAATTTTTCTTCCATTAAATCTAAACTTTGTTCTATATCTAACTTAGAATAAAACAAAGCATCTATAGCAGCTGAGGGCGTTGGAGCTCTAAAATCTGCAACAAAATCACTAATAACATAATCAATCTCATGTCCTATGGCTGAAATAATAGGAGTTTTTGCTTTAAAAATCTCTCTTGCTAAATTTTCATCATTAAAACAAAAAAGATCTTCCCTGCTTCCTCCACCACGTGCTATAATAAGAACATCTAAATCCATATCATCAGCTTTTTTTAAAGCTTGCATAAGAGAAAAAGGAGCATTATTTCCTTGAGTTAAAGCATCAAAAATATAAATTTTTGCCAAAAAATATTCTTTATGATGAATAAGTTTTAACATATCTTGCAAAGCAGCAGAAGTTTTTGAAGTGATAATGCCTACTTTTTTAGGAAATTTTGGCAGAGATTTTTTAAAGCGTGGATCAAAAAGTCCTTCTTTTTGCAAACACTCTTTTAAAGCCAAAAACTGCGCTTCCAAATCCCCAAAACCTGCTTTTTTCATACTAGTAGCGATAAATTGATAACGACCGCTTTCAGGATATAAACTCACACTTCCACAAAGCTCTAAAAAATCCCCCACCGCTGGTTTAAATCCGACTTTTAAATTAGCTCCTTTAAACATAGCACAAGAAATACTTGATCTTTCATCTTTTAAATCAAAATACCAATGCCCTGAACCATGTAAAGTGATTTTTGAAATTTCTCCACTTAAAACTACATCATCAAAATGTGCTTCTAATAAAGCCTTTGCTTTAAGATTTAATTCTGTTGGTGTCATAGTTTTTTTGCTATAAACATTGAACTCACGCCAAAGCTAAAACTTTTATAATCAAGCATTTCAAAACCAGCATTTTTAAGTTCTAAGATGAATTCTTCCTTACTTAAAAATCCTTCAATAGAGTTTGGCAAATACTCATAAGCACTTTTATTTTTACTGATTATCCCACCTATACTTGGTAAAATATTTTTAAGATAAAAATCCCTACAAGCTGCTATAAATCCACCCTTTTCTCTTTTTGTAAATTCCAAAACTACCAAAATACCATCTTTTTGAAGTACTCTAGCAAATTCGCTTAAGGCTTTTTGTCTTTCTACAACATTGCGAATGCCATAACTAATGCTTAAAATATCTAAACTTTGACTTTCTAAAGGTAAATTTTGCGCCCCTGCTTCTATAAATTCGACATTTGGAAATTTTTCTTTTGCAACATTTAGCATGCCACTACTTGGATCAATACCTTTAATATTTAAAATATTTTTTTCCATTTTTAAAGCACTCTCTTGCCAAATCTCTATCATATCCCCTGTGCCACAGGCAATATCAGCGATTTTTAAATCTTTTTTTAAATACAAACTCATCACTCTTTGACAAGCTTTTTTGCGCCACGCTACATCAGCTCCAAAGCTTAAAATTCTATTCGCCTTATCATAAGTAGGTGCAATTTGATTAAACATTTCTATAATTTTTTCTTGTTTTTGCATTTTTATCCTTTGTAAATTTTCAAATTTTTACTTGATTTTTTAAGCAATTTGCAAAATTTATTTTTATTATTGATTATTTTCGAAAAAATATTTTTATCCCTATCTTTGCAATATTTTTCATAAAGTTTGTTTAAATTTTTTATCTCTAAAAAACGATAAAAATATTCTAAAAATATTGCCAATTCAAAAAAACTATTTTCAAAAAGCTCTAAATCAAAATTTTTTAGTATATTTTTTCTAAATAAAATAATTTTTTTTCTAAGTTCTAACGCAACAAGTTGTTTAAAAAACCTATCTTTGCAATCGCCTTCATAAAAAGAATTTTCCTTTATGAAAAAATCAAAATCATTAAACAAATCTTGGATTTTTTCATCACTTAAAAATAGCAATAAATCTTGATTTGAATTTTCACTTGCTAAAATATCTTGAGTTTTTTTCGTTATATCTTTAAACTTTAAAGCCAAAATATTACTCAAATTTTTATCTAAAATAGTATTCATGCTTGATAAAACTATATACAAACTTCTTGAATAAAATAAAAATTCACATAAACTTTGCTTATCTTTTCTCTCTAAAGATAAAGTCCAATAAAATTTTAATTTTTTAAATAAATAAAATAAAAAAACCCTAAATCCATCATAAGCATTAATATAATTTGGAAAATCCAAGCTAAAATTCTGATTTTTTTCTATAATTTTAAAACATTTCTCTATATCAAACTTTTGATATTCAAAACCATATAAAACGATATGTTTAGAATTTAAATCATGATGTAATTCTTTTTGAATTTTAAAATCTTTAGGAATTTTAAATTCATTAGAACTATCCAATGTTGGAAAAAATATTTTTAAAATACAAATTTTAGGCTCTTCATAAATATCAATATAACTTTTTAAAGAACACAATTTAAATTCGAAGCGTTCTTTTTTAATGCTCTTTCCTATAATCTTTTTTCGAGCTTTTTCAAATTTTTTTTTAGAAATTTTCTCTTCTTGATTCTGTTCTAAAATTGAATTATTAAATTTTGTAATTTTATAAAATTCATTGCAAAAACTTTGAAATTTAACACTATGATTTGAAGTTATTTGAGTATAAAAAGTTTCAAATTTAGAATTTCGAAAAGGTATATTATCTTTTTTTAAATTCTCTAAAAGAGTGCAATCGGATAGTAAAAAGTTTTTTTGAATTTCATAAACCATTAAAATAACCCTTAAAATATATGGGCTATTTTAACCTTATTTTGCTTAATGACACTTTTTACAACTATCAACATAAGCACAAACGGACAGATGATTGACGAGATTGCCTATCTTTTTTTCTAAATGCTCTTGATATTCATAAAGCTTAGCATCTTTAAAACTTAAATCCTCTATACCACCACATTTGGTGCAAACTACATGAATATGTTCTTCTTCATAAATATCGTAACAAGTTTTTTGATTTAAAACATTGATTTCAACAACTAAACCTTGTTCTTGTAAAGTATTAAGATTTTTATAAACCGTCGCTAAAGAGATTGAAGGGTATTCTTTTTTAATTTCTGCATATAATTCATCAATATTAGGATGTTCATGTCTTTTTAAAATTTTTAAAACACATAGTCTTTGCGGAGTAGCTTTTAACTCATGTTTTTTAAGCATTTGTAGTAATTCCATTGTATTTATTCCTTGCTTTTTTAAGTGGAAATAATAATAAAATTTTTATTAAAAGAAGTTTATATTAAATAATATTTTTTATTATTTAATGATAAAATTTCAAAACTTTCGTCAACAAACTATTGACATCTTTTTCTAGATTTTTTTCCACCTCACTTGTTTTTCCATGTTCAATAAATTTGTCTTCATATTCAAAGCTAATAACTTTTACATGCAAATCATATTTTTGTAAAAAATTATTAATTAAACTTTCTATACCGCCAATTTTAACATTTTCACTAAAAATAAACCAAATTTTACTTTTTTTAGTAAGCTCACGCAAAAGCTCTTCATCTAAAGGTTTAGCAAAAATTAAATCAATCAAATTAGCATTATTATTCATTTCTTGCAAGGCTCTTAAAACTTGCCACGCTTTTGCCACACCTTGTCCATAACCTAAAAAAGCAATTTCGCTACTATTTTTTACAAGCCATTGTGCCTTACCAAGTTTTATCTCACAAGGATTAAATTCTTTATCCAAAATAAAACTCCCTCTAGGATAACGAAAAGCAATAGGTCCTTGATGTAAATAAGCGTACTCCATTATATTTTGCATCATTTGCTCATCTCTTGGGGCTAAAAGAGTGAAATTTGGCAAAGGAGCTAAAAAACTAAGATCAAAAACACCTTGATGTGTCTCCCCATCTTCACCTACTATCCCTGCTCTATCCATAGCAAAAACCACATTTAAATTCATAATTGCACAATCATGGATCACTTGATCATAAGCACGCTGCAAAAAGGTGCTATATATTGCAATAAAAGGTTTAAATCCTTCTTTTGCCATAGCAGCCATAGAAGTTACTGCATGCTGTTCTGCAATAGCCACATCCCAAAAACGATTTGGATATTTTTCTATAAGCTTATCAAGACCTGTTCCACTTGGCATAGCCGCCGTAACCCCAACAATATTTTCATATTTTGAGGCTAAATCAAGCAAATTTTTAGAAAAAATTTCAGTAGCAGATTTTTTAGTATCACTTTTTTTAACACTCTCTCCACTATCTATATCAAAAGCTCCTACCCCGTGCCATTTAGCATGTTTTCCTTCAGCTAAAGCATAGCCTTTACCCTTTATGGTTTGAGCATGTATCACACAAGGCTTTTGCATAGCTTTTGCTTGTTTTAATGCAGAAATAATTTCACCTAAATTATGTCCATCAATAGGCCCTATATATTCAAGCCCTAATTCTTCAAACAAAAGCCCAGGAGTAATAAGTTTAAAACTCTCTTCAAAACGCTTAGCCATATAAGTAGCACTATCAGGTAATATATCCAACATTTTAGCAATACGCTTTTTAAAACTTTGATAAAACTGTGTTGCCATAGCCTGAGAAAGATACTTTGAAATTGCTCCAATTGGTTTTGAAATACTCATTTCATTATCATTTAAAAGTATTACGCAAGGAAATTTAGAATCACCCAATTCATTTAAAGCCTCATAGGCCATACCCGCACTTAAAGCACCATCTCCAATCAAAGCAACAGGAATACGTTTTTCACCCTTTAAAGCAATGGCCTTACAAGCACCTACTGCCAAAGAAATAGAGGTGCTAGAATGCCCTGCTACAAAATAATCTCCCTCGCTAGGTTTTGTATAACCACTTAAACCATTGATTTGTCTTAAAGTATCAAATATTTCTTCTTTTCCGCTTAAAAGCTTGTGTGTATAAGACTGATGTGACACATCAAAAATAAAAGGATCTTTTTTTGCATCAAAAACCAAATGCATTGCTATACTAAGTTCTACAGCACCCAAATTTGAACTTAAATGCCCACCATTTTTACTCACAACTTGTATGATTTTTTCACGCATAGATGCTGCTAAATTTTCTAATTCTTTTAAACTTAGCTTTTCTAACTCTTCTTGAGTATGGGCAAATTTTTTACTCATTATTCACCATTTTTTTAATTTTAGTTAGACGAGAGTTAAGATTGGACTCTATATTGCCTGCGTCACTTATAATAACAACGCTTCCTTTGCTAATTGCATCATCAAGGCTTATTTTAATATGAGTATTCTGATCAAATTGCTCTTTTAAATACTCATAATCCTCTGCATTAACCTTAAGCTCAATTGCACTAGCACCCTTAAGCTCGCCGATTAAATCTTTAGCCAAAGCATAAGCTATCTTACTTGAATTTAGTTCAAGCTCTTTTAAGATTACTTCTTTAGCGATATCTATAGCGGTATCTGCTAATTCTTTCTCGTTTTTTTCTATAAAATTTTCAAGATTTTCACAAGCATTATCGAGCTTGGCTATACTTTTTAAATACTTATCTTTAAAATCACTCAATTCCTTTTGAAATTCTTCTTTTGCTTTCTCATAACCTTCTTTGGCAAATTTTTCTTTAGCATTTTCAAGTTCTGAATTTAAGCGGTTATTAAATTCATTCTCTTGACTTTCTATTTGCATTTGAAGTTTAATAATATTGCTTGACATTTCATCTGTTTTTTTAAGCAAATCTTCAACAAAACTTGGTTGAAATGTTGGAATTTGAGTTTCCATAACAGCTTGCGTAGGGGCAATAGCATGATTTTCTTCGACTGGTTTTTCGTCATTTAAAGATATATTAGCATTTTCTTCATCTGGAGTTTGAGTATGTTTTTTTTCACCTGTATGATTATCAAATTCTGAAATAACTTTAAAACGATATCCTTCAACAACATGCTGATCAGAATCCCCACCGGAAATTACATTACTACGATTAACCATCTCTCACCTACTCTATCATTTCATCCGCATCGCCTGTTTGAACAAGACCTTGTTCTGCAAGTTTTTGCACCACTTCAACAACCTTTCTTTGTGCATCTTCAACATCTTTAACACGCACAGCACCCAAAAAACCCATTTCTTCAAGAAAAGCTTCGCTTGCACGCGTAGACATATTGGCTAAGAATTTTTGCTTTAACTCTTCACTTGCACCTTTTAAACCTATCATTAAATCACGCTTATCAGCTACTTTTAAAATTTCTCTTATAGCTTGAGTACTAAGTTTTTGTATATCATCGAAAGTGAACATAAGCTCTTTAATAGTCTCTGCTAAGCGTTCATCACTTTGTTCAATATAAGTAATGGTTGATTTGCTTGCTTTTTGACCCAAACGATTAAGCACTTCTGCTACTGCTCTTGGGCCACCCACTTCAACCTTATAAGAGGTAAGACTTTCAAGCTTGCTTTCTAGCACTGCAGAAACTCTTTTAATAATACTTGGAGAAATATCGCCAAGATTTGCCATTCTTATAACCACCTCAGCCCTTAATTCATCACTAAAATACTCTAAAGTTTCTGCCGCATGAATAGAATCCATGTGTGCCAAAATAAGAGCGATGGTTTGTGGGTGCTCTTTAGTAATAAAGTCTGCAAGTTGCTGTGGTTTAATTTGCGCCAAATAAGCAAAATTTTGATTATTCTCCATACTTTTAGTGAGTTTTTCAAGAATTTTATTTGCAATCTCTGGCCCAAAAGTACGAAAAAGTATTTCTTTAGCATATTCCAAACCACCACTTTTAATATATTGATTTGATTGAAGCAGAGTGTAAAATTCTTCTAAAACTGCAGTAGCTACGGATCTATCAACATTTTTAGCCATAGCAATATAACGTGAAATTTCTGTAATTACATCAATTTCCATATGTGAAAACACAGAAGTTGTTGCATCTTCGCCAAGTTGTATAAGAAATATCGCCACCTTTTCAGGCATCGATAAATCATCATAGACCATTTTTTGTTCTTCACTTAGCTTTATCATCACATATCCTTTTCACCAAATTCACTATCGTTTTGAATTAAATTTTGCAAAAGTGCAGCAATTTCCTCGCTTTTATCACTTACCAAACCACGCAATTTTTCAAGCAAAACCTCATACTGGATAGAATCTTCATTGAAATTATCTCCGAAACCAAGTTGTTCTTCAACTTTTTTCCTTGCTGCATTCATTTTTTCCAAAGTATCTTCAACATCATCTAAAACAGCATTTGGACCTTGCTGCATTTCTTCTTGTGCTGCGACATCTTCAAGCATTTTTTGAGTAAATGGAGTAATAACTTTTTTGTAAAAAATAAAAAGTAAAATCGCTGCAATAAAATACTTAACCGGTGGAATAAACGGCTCAATAAAACGATTATAAAAAGTTTTAACTTTACTTTCAACTCTAATCGACTCGCGATGAAATGGTAAATTTTGAACTACAACACTATCACCTCTCGCGGCACTAAAATTAATAGTATTTTTAACTATACTCTCAACACTTGCAAGCTCTTCTTTGGTTAATGGAACATATTCGCTTTTTACATTTCCATTTTCATCAACCACATCTTGATATTTTCCATCTATAGTAACAGCTGCTGAAGTGCGTAAAACTGTTGCAAATTGTTTTTTGGTATTTGTAATAGTTTTAGAAAGTTCATTATTTGTAGTAACTTGATTTTTTTTATAAGTGTCAATTTGACCCTTATTGTCAAGTCCTTCAACAGGACCTATATTAGAAACAGCACCTGGAACACCCTGAATTTCTGGATCTTTTCTACCTGTTCTTTCCTCGTTTAAAGTTTGCTCACTACGCACTATAGGATTTGGATCATAAATTTCACTTTGAGATTCTTGCTTGGAAAAATCAAAATCTATATTTACACTCACTTTTACTTTATCCATACCACCTGCAAAAGGAGCTAAATTTTCTATAATCTTATCTTCTAAAGCTTTTTCTTGATCACTTTTAAATTTAATTTGCGCACGAACCAAGTCATCTTCATATGCTTCTTGCTCATCTAAAGGTACACCACTTTGATCACTAATCTTAACATTTTCTTTAGTAAGTTTTGGAACTGCCGCTGAAACAATATTTTTTATACCATCAATTTGTTTTCTAGTAAGCTTTAAGCCTTCGCGAACATTAACAACAACTGAAGCTGTAGGCGGAATTTGCCTTTCGGTAAAAACACTATCTTTAGGAAATGCTATGTGTACAACAGCACTACGAATAGGTTCTAAAGTCTCAATAGTTCTTGCAAGTTCGCCTTCTATGGCTCTTTGGTATTTTACCTTTTGCTCTTCATTTGTAGCTCCAAAAGCTTGAGTATCAAAAGCTTCAAAACCCACGCGACTATCTTTTATAAGACCTTCGCTTGCAATAAACATTCTTTGACGATAAACCTGATCTTGTGGAACTAAAATTTTATTTTCACTTTCTAATTTATAGGGAATATTATTTTGTTCAAGTTTAGCTACAATTGCAGCAGAAGAACTTGGACTTACATTTTCAACTAAAACTGCATATCCATTATTTGCATTACTACCACTTCCGCGAAATAAAGCTAAAAAAACCAAAAACCCAACCACCACTACAATAGATGCAGCAATCACTATACGCTGCTTGCGAGTTAAATTTTGATAAAGTTGCCCAATTTGATGAAACATATTTTTAAAATCCATTAATTCTCATCCCTTAGTTTGGCGAATTTTACATATTTTTATTTGATTTATATCTATCTTAAAATCTTATCAAATTCTGTAAAAAATCTTTCATTTTCATAAGATGTTCCTATAGTAATGCGTATAGCATTTAAACCATAGCTTTTTAAATTTCTTATTATTATACCCTTTTTAAGCAATTTTTCAGACAAATCTGTACTATTTTTTTCATCAAAAAAATAAGTGATGAAATTTGTATAACTATCAATGATTTTGATATTATGTTTTTTAGCAAATTCTTTATAAAGCTCCATTTGAGAAAAATTATTCTCTAAAGTTTTTTCAGTAAATTCATCATCATCCATTGCTGCAACTGCTGCTTTTAAAGCAAGATTGCTCACATTAAAAGGCGCACGAAGCTTGTAAAATGCACTAATAATACTAGCATCAGCTATGCCATAACCAATGCGTAAGCCTCCTAATCCATAAAGCTTAGAAAAAGTTCCCAAATAAAGTACATTGTCAAATTCTTTAATCAATTCACAAGGTTCTAAATGTTTTTTGCTATCTTTAAAACTTGCAAATTCATTATAAGCTGCATCAATCACAACTAAACAATCCTCCTCCAGACCTTTAATAAATTTGGTCACTTCACTTGCATCCAAACACTCGCCTAAAGGATTGTTTGGCAAGCATAAGAAAATGAGTTTAATTTCATCTTTGTGCGTTTCATAAAGCTTTTTAAACTCATCTAAATTATGAGTAATGCTTTGAGTTTTATAGCACTTTGCACCGCATTGTTTGGCGTAAATTTCATACATAGCAAAGGTAACTCCAGCTTGCAAAAAAGCATTTTTAGAATTTAACTTAGCATGTATAGCAAATTCAATCACTTGATCACTGCCTGCACCGATAATAATATTTTCATTTTGAACTTTGTATTTTTGAGCCAATGTGCTTTTAAGTTCTATCATACTATCATCAGGGTAAAGATGGGCTTTGTTTGCATTTTGTCTTAAACATTCTATAGCTTTTGGTGGCGTGCCAAAAGGATTTTCATTACTTGCTAATTTTATCACTTCTTTAACGCCATATTCTTTAGCAATAACTTCTATATCTTTGCCGGGTTCATAATTGCTTAAATGATTTAAAAATTCATTAAATTTCATCTTTCTCTCCTGATAAATAAGATCCAAGCCAAACAATCTCTTGTATATCTTTTAAAGCTTTTTTTACATTTTCATCATCAATATGCCCTTCAAAATCTATATAAAAACTGTGTAAAAATTCTTTTGATTTTACAGGACGAGATTCAAGCTTGGTAAGATTGATATTTTCTTTTTTAAACTGCTCTAATAAAAAGCTAAGCCCCCCAGGTTTATGTGCTGTGTGTGCTAAAATAGAAGTTTTACAATTTGGCATTTTAGGATTTTTAATATCGCTTAAAATTAAAAATCTTGTTTTATTGGCTGCATTATCTTCTATTTTATCAAAAAGCACAGGCACATTATAAAGCTTAGCCGCTATTTTAGAGCAAATTGCTGCTGCATATTTATCTTGCGAAGCTAGATAAGCCGCATTAGCTGTAGATTTTGAAGGAACAAATTCTATAGCACTAAGTTCATGACTTTCTAAAAATTTACGACATTGATTATAACCTTGTGGATGCGAATAAATACGTTTGATTTCTTTTAAATTTTCATTAATTCCCACAAAAGAATGATGAATATCCATATAAATTTCACCAAAAATTTTAAGCTCATTATACCTACCTAGACAATCTAAAGTAATACCTACTGCACCTTCGGTATTATTTTCTATAGGCACAACACCGTATTTTGCTTCTTTGTTGCTTAACTCTTTAAAAACATCTTCGATATTAGCCAAGGCTATATAACGACTCATCGCTCCAAAACGACTTCTTGCTGCTTGATGAGTATAAGTTCCTTCAGGCCCTAAATAAGCTATAGTTTGAGGCATTTCTAAATTTCTTGAAACTGCAAAAATTTCTTGATAAATTGCCTCTATGGCATTTTGATCTAAAACTCCTAAATTTGCATTTTTTAAACGATTGATAATGGCTCTTTCGCGCTCAGGACGATAAATACTTCCCCCGCTACTTTGTTTAAGCTCGCCTATGCTTTTAACATAAGTCATTCTTTCGTTTAAAAGTTCTAAAATTTTATCATCAACCGCATCGATTTTATTTCTAAATTCTTCTAAATTTAGCATTTTAGCTCCTTTAAAAACTCAAAAACACTAGGATAAACTCCATCAAGCAAATCCGTATCAAGCCCTTTTGTGTCGCTTATTTTGCCGCTTAAAACTAGTAAGGTTTTCATGCCGAGTTCTTTTGCCTTAAGCAAATCTCCTCTAAAATCATCACTAATGATTTTAATATCTTCAAAATCGATTTTTGAATTTTGTCTTCTTATCAAATTTAAAGCTTCTTTATAAAAAGCAATACTAGGCTTACCCACAACCTCGTATTTAAAATCAATAGCATTTTTAAGCATAGCCATAATGCTACCTACACCAGGATAAGGCCTGCCATCTTTTTTATAAATGCTAGTTTCGTGCATAGCTATAAACCTAACTTCTCTTCTAGCAAATTCTATCATACTAGCAAAATCTACAAATTTAAAATCATCATAACTAGCTACAAGCACAGCACTAGGATTTACAAAATCGAGCTCAAAACCAAGATTTTCAAGACTTTTTACAAACTCATCTGCACCAAAAGCCGCAACTTTACAAGGTTTTAAAAGGTGTTTTAAAACGCTAAAAGGATCAATATAAGCATTTTCTTTTATAGCCAATCCTTTTTGCTGTAATTTTTCTAAAAAATCAAGTTTTTTTGTATTGTTAGTAATAATAACATAAGGAAGATTTTTTGCATTTAAAAAATCGATCAATTCTTTAGCACCATGGATTAAACTCTTATCATGATCAGAAATTAAAGTCCCTTGAACATCTAAAAAAAACATTTTAAGCCTTTAAAAATTTCTCTTCTAAAGCGATTTGATCTTCAAAATTTTCTCTTTGACGGATCAATCTTACCTGTCCTTCTTCGAGGGCTAATTCGCAAACTTTATTACGAGTATTGTAATTACTACTCATGCTAAAACCATAAGCTCCAGTATTTTTAATAACCATTATATCACCACTTTGAGTGCTGGGTAAAGACCTTGCTTTAGCAAAAAAGTCTCCACTCTCACAAATTCCGCCCACAACATCACATAAACTCTCTTGAGCTTGATTATAAGGTAAGATTATTTCATGATAAGCCTCGTATAAACTTGGGCGTATAAGATCATTCATCGCTCCATCTACTACAACAAAACGCTTGGTTTTATTTTGTTTTTCATAAAGCACCGAACAAACAAATTCTCCACTTTTAGCAACTAAATACCTTCCAGGCTCCATTCCTATAGTTAAATCAAGCCCATGAAGTTGTGCTAATACACCTTGTGCATAATTATAAAGATCAACTTCACACTCATCTTTTTCATAAGCCACACCCAAACCACCGCCTATATCAAAAAATTTAAGATCGATTTGCAAGGCTTTTAACTCTCTTACAAGTTTTG
Source organism: Campylobacter sp. US25a (assembly GCF_004379075.1). NCBI lineage: Bacteria > Pseudomonadati > Campylobacterota > Epsilonproteobacteria > Campylobacterales > Campylobacteraceae > Campylobacter > Campylobacter sp. US25a. Next base: position 38,634 of record NZ_RYYM01000003.1, on the reverse strand, counting down.
CAACGATGCCTGCTGCTTCATGAATGGGAGAAATATCTAAAAGTTGCGAACCTATATGAAAATGCACTCCAACAGGCTCTAAAAAAGATGAATTTTTTGCATAAAGATACATTTTTCTTGCTGTATCAATTTCAACACCAAATTTATTTTCATTTAATCCTGTAGAAATATAAGGATGTGTTTTTGCATCAACATTTGGATTAACACGAATACTAATTCTTGCCTTTAGATTAAGTTCTTTAGCCACACTTTCTAAAAGCATCATTTCAGCTTCGCTTTCAAGGTTAATATATAAAATATCATATTCTAAAGCTTGTCTTAACTCTTCTTTGGTTTTTCCTACTCCACTAAAAATAATCTTATAAGCTTTTGCCCCTGCTTTTAAGGCACGCTTTACCTCGCCTATACTCACACAATCAAATCCACTATCTAAATTTGCAAGCATTTGCAACAAACTTAAATTTGAATTGGCTTTTACAGCATAAAAAATTTGAGATTTTCTAGCCTTAAAAGCCTCTTTGAGATTTAAAAAACGCTCTTTTATGAAATCAAAATTGTAAATATAAAAAGGAGTATTAAATTCTTGCTTTAATTGTTTATAATCCATATTTAACCTTTAATTTTTATAATTTTACTACACAAAGCTTAATTTATCGATGCTTATAATACATATAAGCACTTAAACAACCCAAAATTATAATAGGCGCTACAATGCCAATTTCACTTGCAATCACACTATTTTCGCTTAATCTAGTAAGCAAAAACAAGACTCCCCAAATCATCAAAGTCGCTACAAAAGCTATAAAAGTTACAAAAGCAAGATTAAAAAATCTTGCTATTACAGGAAAAAAATAATACATAATAAGCATTAAAAATGGTGCAAAAAAAGGAGTAAAAACAAATTTATAAAGATTGATTTTAAGAGCATCTGTATTGACATTTTGTGCTTTAAAAAGCTCAAAACTTTCAAGTGCATCAGATATTGAATAATCACTATTACTAGCAACCCCTTCTATAATCTTTGGTTTAAAACCCTCAAGTGATTTAAGCTCGGAGAAATCTTGTATTTTTAAACCATCATTAGCAAGTTCATAGTTTTTAGGTAATAATGTAATATTACCATCTCGCAAAATCCAACTTTCACCTTCAAAATGGGCAAGGTTAGCACTTACAAAAGAGCTTAAATTTAAATCATTGATATTAAAAATTTTTATATTTTGAGCACTATTTTGTCCATTGTTTATCTTTGAAATATAAACAAAATTATTGTTAAATTTCAAAAACACTTCTCCACTTTGATTCATAATAGTGCCATTTTTTAAAATATTTCTCTTATAATCATTTGCATAAGCAAAAGAAGTAAAATTCAATCCTATATAAACACAACAAAAAAATAAAGCCCATAAAAAAGGAAATAAAATAACATAATTTCTGCTCAGTCCTAACGCATAAAGACTTACAAATTCATTTGCTCTGATCATAGAAATCAAAGAAACTACCAAGGCAAAAATCAAGGAAATGGGTAATACATAAGGCACTGCCGAGAAAGATAAAAACATAACATAAAGCAAATCAAGATTTGCGGCTTTTGGTAGATCTTTAAAATTTAAGAGCAAATCAATACCGCAATAAAAACCAAGTAAAGAAAAAAATATAATAAAAAAATTTTTTAGATAAATCCCTGAAATAAAACGAAAAAATATCCACATCTTAAGCCTTTAGGCTGTATTTGGATGATATAGCAGACAAATCATCATTTTCAATAAGCTCAAGCAAAGCTTTTTTTGTATGCTCTAAAACTTTGCTTAAGGTTATTTCTTCTTCGGGTTTAAATTTACCTAAAACATGGGAAATCACATTTTCACCCTTTCCCACTCCTATACGCACTCTTTCATAATCATTTCCACATAAAGTATCTATGCTTTTAAGTCCATTATGTCCACCACTTGAACCGCCTTTTTTAAAGCGCAAGGATCCTAAATTTATATCTATATCATCATGGATAACTATCATTCTTTCGCATTTATAAAAATCATTCACTGCTTTTACACTAAGTCCTGAATTATTCATATAAGTGCTAGGTTTAAGAAGAAGTAAAGAAGAACCTATTTTAAAAAGTTCTCCTTTAAATTTAGAGTTTGTAAGATTTGTAAAATTGCTTTCTTTTAAAAGCAAGTCAATTAGCATAAAACCGACATTATGACGGGTATTTTCATACTCTACGCCTATATTGCCAAGCCCTACGACTAAAATCATCTAGCTTTTTCTACGCCTACAACCGCTACTCTATCAGCATCAATTATAGTTACTCCCGCAGGAACTACAATATCACGAACAAGTAAAGCATCACCCACATCAAGTTTACTTACATCAAGTTCGAAGAAATTTGGTAAATTTTCAGCTGCACATTTTACTTTTAATCTTCTTTTTGATTGGATTAAAACACCTTTATTTTTAAGACCTATAGCTGTTCCTGTGATTTTAACCGGAACCATGTACTTAGAAATCACACCTTTTTGTGCAACTTTTAAATCCACATGTTTAAGCTCTGCAGTTACAGGATCTTTTTGATAATCCACAACTACAACGCTTAAAGTTTGAGAACCTACTTTTACATCAAAAATTAAAGTAGTTTTTTTACGAACTTCTTTAATAAACTCATTTACTTTAAAAGCGGCATTGATGTTTTCTAATCCTTTTCCATAGATGTTTGCGATTAGATAACCATCTCTTTTTAAAGCTTTAGCAGCTTTTCTACCGATACTCTCTCTAACGATACCTTCTAACATCTTTTGTCCTTTCTTAAAAAATGAGCTTTGATTATATCTAATTTTGGCTTATGGAAAAGTAAATTTATAGCTTCTTTTAATTTCTTTAAGATATAATTTGTTTTATAAATTATGTTAATTTAAGGCTTCATGTGAATGAAAAATTCAATATCAATATAGCTTGGTTTTTAATAATCTTAGGTGGGATTATAGAATGCTTTTGGGTAAGCGGACTTAAATATTCTACAGAAATTTGGCATTATATTTTAACAGCCATTGGAGTTTGTATTTCTTTTACTTGTTTTTTAAAAGCTTGTGAAAGACTTGAAGTAAGCATTACTTATAGTGTTTTTGTAGGCATTGGCACTATAGGAGTGGTTTTAAATGAAATGTTTATTTTTAATGAGGCTGTTTCTGTAATTAAACTTGTGCTTATAGCGATTTTACTTTTAAGCATTATAGCCCTTAAATGGGTAAGCAAGGAAGCTTAAATATGGAATGGTTTTATTTGTTTTTAGCTACTGCTTGTGAAATTTTTGGTGTGGTGATCATGAAAGAACTTGTAAGCACTAAAAACAAGCTTTACCTTTTGGCTTTGATAGTGTGTTTTGGATTTTCTTTTACTTTTTTAAGCTTAAGTATGCAAAATATCGCTATGAGTGTTGCTTATGCTATATGGACAGGAGCTGGAACTGCTGGTGGGGTAATGATAGGAGTACTTTTTTATAAAGAAAGTAAAAGTTTTTTAAAACTTTTTTTAATCGCTGTGATTATTGCTTGTACAGTAGGTTTAAAATTTCTTTCTTAAGGATTTTTTGTGCAAATTTATGTGAGTGGAATACATACTGATGTAGGAAAAACACATTTTAGTGCAGCTTTTTGCGCGAATTTTAACTATGATTATTTTAAACTCATTCAAGCAGGAACTCCAACAGATAGCGAGTTTATTGCAAAATTTAGCCCAAAAACAAAGGTTTTTAAAGAAGGTATTTTTTTGCAAACTCCAGCTTCCCCTCATCTTGGAAAAATCAAAGAAAAGCTTGATTATAAAGCCTTAGATATTATTTTACCAAAAAGTGAGAACCTACTTATTGAGCTTGCGGGTGGGCTTTTTTCTCCTATGGATGAAAATTACACTATGATTGATTTTGTAAATATTTTTAAACACCCTACGATTTTAGTAGCAAAATACTATCTTGGAAGTATTAATCATATTTTACTTAGCATTGAAGCTTTAAAGCAAAGAAATATCAATCTTTTAGCCCTTGTGATGATGGGTAAAAAAGATATCTTACAAGATGATTTTATAAAAAATTATGCAAAAATTCCCATAATCAATCTTGATTTTTTTGATGAAAATAGCATTTTAAATGAAGATTTTAAAGAGCAAATGCAAGAAATTTTACAACTTAAAATTCATTAAAAATCTGCTCTAAACTTTCCACCACATAAACGATTTGTTCTTTTGTGATGATGTAAGGAGGCATAAAATAAATCGTATTTGCTAAAGGTCTTAAAAGCAAGCCTTTTTCTAAGGCTTTTTGAAATACAAAAAGTCCCATGCGTTCGTGTTTATGGCTTAAAATATCAAAAGCACTAATCATTCCACAAGTTCTAAAATTTCCTAAAAAATCAAATTTTTTAAGTTTGGAAAATTCTTGCTGGATAAAGGTACTTAAAATTTGATTTTTTTCTAAAATATTTTCATTTTCAAAGATATCTAAAACCGCATTAGCTGCCGCGCAAGCTAAGGTATTTCCCGTATAGCTATGAGAATGTAAAAAAGCCTTTTGGCTTTCATAAGTATCATAAAAAGCATTATAAATTTCATCCTTTGTAAGCACTACAGAAAGAGGCATAAATCCTCCTGTAATTCCCTTTGAAAGACAGATAAAATCGGGGCTTTGTTTGCATTGATGCAAGGCAAACAAAGTTCCTGTGCGTCCAAAACCCACTGCAATTTCATCAAAAATCACTTGCACATTAAAAGCATGGCAAAGCTTGATCGCTTCATCGATAAAACCAACTTCATACATGTGCATATTTCCCGCACATTGCACCAAGGGTTCAAGAATAAAAGCACAAATTTCACTCGAGTGTTTTTCTAAAATATCTTTTAAAATTTCAAGCTCTTTAGTATAGTCTTTGCCTTGTGGCACAGGAGTGCTTAAACACTCTAAAAGCAAGGCTTTGTAAGTATCTTTATATAGCGCAACATCGCCCACGCTTAAAGCCCCTAAGGTTTCACCATGATAGGAATTGCTTAGGGATAAAAATTTATTTTTTTTCAAGCCTTTATTTAAATGATAATGAAAACTCATCTTAAGTGCTACTTCAATAGCACTTGAGCCATTATCTGCATAAAAACATTTGTTAAAATTCCTGCCTACTTTTTCACAAAGTCTCGTAGAAAGCTTGATGATAGGCTCATGTGTAAAACCTGCTAAAATCACATGTTCAAGCTCATCAACTTGTTTTTTAATGGCATTTGCGATTTTTTCATTACAATGACCAAAAAGATTTACCCACCAAGAACTCACACAATCCATATAAGCTTTATCATCAAAATCATAAAGCCACACGCCTTTTGCTGTTTTTATAGGGATTAAAGGTAGGGTTTCGTGATCTTTCATTTGTGTGCAAGGGTGCCAAATGTGTTTTAAATCAAGATTTTTTAAGATTTGATTTTGCATTATAACTTCTTTTTTAAAAATATTTTGGCAAAATAATACTTTAAATTTTTAAATTTACAGGAAAAAAATGAAGCTTGAAAAAATTTTGCAAGATCTAGAGCAAAATCACAATCTAAGAACTCTAACGCCTTTAAAACATGAAAATAAATTTGTTTATAAGCAAAATCAAAAACTTTTAAATTTAGCAGGAAATGATTATCTTTATTTGGCGTCTTCTAAAGAGTTAAAAGCTGAGTTTTTAAATACCTTAAAAGAGCAAGATTTGTTTTTTTCAAGTTCTAGTTCAAGAAGTTTGAGTGGAAATTTTGAAATTTATGAAGAATTAGAAAGTTTTTTAAAGACTAAATTTAAAGATAAGGAAATTTTACATTTTAATAGTGGCTATCATCTAAATATCTCTTGTATAGCAGCACTTTCTAGCGTTTCTAAAACGCTTTTTTTAGCCGATAAATTAATTCATGCAAGTATGATTGATGGCTTAAGACTTGGCAGGGCTGATTTTTTTCGTTTTCATCATAAAGATATGAATCATTTAGAGAGTTTAATCCAAAAACATTATGAAAATTATGAAAATATCATCGTTTTAAGCGAAGCTTTGTTTAGTATGGATGGAGATTTTAGCGATTTTAAAACTTTGTGTGAGCTTAAAAGACGTTATGATAAAATTAAGCTTTATATAGATGAAGCACACAGCGTGGGTTGTTTTGATGAAGAAGGTTTGGGGTTTGTTAAAAAACTGACCTTGGAAAATGAAGTGGATTTTTTGGTTTTTACCTTTGGAAAAGCCCTTGCCTCCATGGGTGCTTGTATGATATGTGATGAAAAATATAAAAAATTTTTCATCAACAAAGCTAGAGCTTTTATTTATTCTACAGCCTTGCCACCTATTAATGTAGCTTGGACGCAATTTATTTTTAAAAAAATGCCTTATTTTAAGAAAGAAAGAGAAAAATTAGAACTTTTAAGTACTTTTTTTAAAAGTAAATTGCAAGAAAAAAATCACACTGTTTTAGGCGATGCTTATATTATTTGCTTGCTTTTAGGTGAAAATAAAAAAGCCTTAGAAATTTCACAAAAACTTCAAAAAGCTGGATTTTTTGCTCCTGCGATTAAAGAACCTACCGTGCCAAAAAATACAGCTAGAATTCGTTTTTCTTTGCACGCAGGACTTAATATAGAAGAACTTGAAAGGATAATAGAGCTTTTATGAAATATGAATTTTTATGCAAAAATCCTGATTCAAAAAAACTTATAGTGGTATTTGGGGGATTTGCTTCACATTCTAGTCATTTTTCGCATTTAAAAAGCGATAAAAATGTGATTTTATTTTATGATTATGAAAATTTTGATTTAAATTTTGATTTCAAAGCTTTTGATGAACTTTTTTTAATCGCTTTTTCTATGGGGGTTTGTGTGGCAAATAGACTTTTAAAAGAGCTTAATTTTAAACAAAAAATAGCCATAAATGGCACAAATTTAGGCATAGATAAATCAAAAGGAATTCATCCTACAATTTTTAAAAAAACCCTACAAAATTTTAAATTAGAACATTTTAAAGAAGTTTTATTTGAAGAATGCAAAAGCTTAGCCAAAGATTTTATTTTTAAAGATGAAAAAGCTTTAAAAATAGAGCTTGAAAAACTTTTTGACTTTGCTTTAGTAAAACAAGAAGAAAATTTGCTTTGGGATAAGGTTTATTCAAGTAAAAAAGATGAAATTTTTCCACCAAATGCTTTAAAAAATGCTTTTTCAAAACTTATTTTTTTAAATGAACCGCATTTTGCTTTTTTTCATTTTAAAACTTGGGATGAGCTTTGAATTTTTTAAAAGCAAAAGATTATGAAAAACATGCAAAAGTGCAAGATTTCATGGGTTTAAAACTTTGTGAAATTTTAAAAGATTTAAAAATTTCACATTTTGAAAAAGTGTTTGAATTTGGTTGTGGTAGGGGTGAATTGAGTAAAAAACTTCAAAATTTCATTACCTTTGATGAGTATTTAAAAAACGATATTTTAGATTTTAAAGAAAATTCTAATATTTTAATTTTTGATATGAATGAAATTTCAAAACAGGATTTAAGTAAAGAGAAATTTGATCTTATTGTTTCAAATGCAACTTTGCAATGGCTTGATTTAAAACGCATTTTACCAAGTCTTAGGAATATGCTAAATCAAAATGGGATTTTACTTCTTTCTACTTTTGTAGAACAAAATTTAAAAGAAATCAAGCAAAGCACGGGTTTTGGTTTAAATTATTTTAGCTTAAATGAATTAGAACAAATTTTTAAAGTCTATTTTAATGAGGTAAAAATTACTCAAGAACTCATAAAATTAAGCTTTGATAATGCTTTAGATGTTTTTAGGCATTTAAAATTAAGCGGGGTAAATTCTTTAGGATTTTATCCTTTAAATAAAAGCTTTTTAAAAGAATTTGAAGAAAAATTTCAAAACAAACTCACTTATCATCCTGTATTTATTTTATGCAAAAATGATATAAAATGAATTTTTTGTGTTATAATCCAAAAATTAAATTTTTACACAAGGAAAACTAAATGAAAAAGTTTATAGTATTTTTTGGGATTTTGTTTTTTGCTTCGTGTTTAAATGCACAAAATTTAAACATTTTCGTGGCTTCTTCAGCTTCAAAGGCGATGAGTGAAGTTAAAGATGAGTTTTTGAAAACACATCCAGAAGATAAAATAGAATTGGTTTTTGGTGCTTCTGGAAAATATTATGAGCTTTTAAAACAAGGAAGAGAATTTGATCTCTTTTTTTCAGCGGATACTAAATATGCTAAGGCTATTTATGATGATAAAAATGCTTTAATAAAGCCAAAAGTTTATGTTTTGGGAGTTTTGGCTTTATATAGCTTGGATGAAAATTTACTCCAAGGAGGTGTTGAAAATTTAAAAGAAAAGGCAGGTAAAATCACGCATCTAAGCATAGCCAATCCTAAAGTAGCTCCTTATGGAGTAGCAGCTAAAGAAGTGCTTGAAAATTTGGATTTAAATGAGCTTTTTAAGGATAAAATCGTTTTAGGTGAAAATATCTCAGTGCCTGTTTTACATGTAGATAGTAAAAATGCAGATATAGCTATAGTAGCTTATTCTTTAGTTTCTTCTATCAATCATCCTAAGGGTAAGGCTGTTATAATTGATGCAAAGTATTTTAGCCCTTTAGAGCAAAGTTATGTTATCACAAAATACGCTAAGGATAAAAAATTAGCCTTTGAATTTAGCGAATTTATTGGCTCTTCAAAAGCAAAAGAAATTTTCAAAAAATACGGATTTAGCACACCATGAACCTTATAAAAGGACAAATTTGTGAGCTTTTAAATCAAGAGGATATAGTTATTGTTAAAATACTTTCTAAAGAAGTGATTTTTAGTGTTTTAATGCTTGAATTAAAATCTTTAGAAAATTTAAAAATTGGCGCGAGTGTAGAACTTCTTTTTAAAGAACATGAGCTTTGTTTTAGCACAAGTAAAACTCTTTTAAGTGTTGAAAATTCTTTTTTGGCTAAAATTACAAAAATTAAAAAAGGCGAACTTTTGTATCAGGTATTTTTTGATTTTAAAGGTAATGAGCTTTCTAGCATCATCACCAAAGAAAAAGCCTTAGAACTTGAACTTTGTGAAAATCAAGAATGGCTTTGCTTTGTAAAAGCAAATGATATTGTATTAAGGAGTCATAGTGCTTGATTCAGCTTTTTTACAAACCCTTTATCTTACTTTTAAACTTGCTTTTATCACGACTTTTATTCTTTTTTTTATTGGTGTATTTTTAGCTTATTTGTTAAGTTTTGTGCGTTTTCCTTTTAAAACAATCCTTCAAAGCTTTATTTCTTTGCCTTTGATTTTACCTCCTAGTGTTTTGGGATTTTATTTGCTTGTAACTTTTTCGGCTAATAGTTTTTTAGGGCAAGTTTTAAAAGAATATTTTAATCTTTCTTTGGTTTTTAGTTTTGAAGGTCTTGTTTTTGCTTCTTTGATTTTTTCTTTGCCTTTTATGGTAAATCCTTTGCAAAGTGCCTTTTCATCGATCAATCCAAATTTGCTCGATGCTTCTTATAGTTTAGGTAAAAGTAAAATTTATACTCTTTTTAGAGTGATTTTACCTAATTCTAAAGCAGGAATTTTTAGTGCTTGTGCGATGAGTTTTGCCCATACTGTGGGTGAATTTGGAGTCGTGATGATGATAGGAGGACATAAACAAGGTGAAACTTTAGTAGCTAGTATAGCTATTTACGATGAACTTGAAATCTTAAACTATAGCTTGGCACATCAATATGCTTTTATATTGTTTATTTTTTCTTTTTTGGTGCTTTTTAGTCTTTATTTTGTCAATAAAAAAATGAGTTTTCAATGATAAAAATTGATATCAATCATCCTATGAATACCGCCAAAGGAAGGCTGGATTTAAATTTTAAAAAAGATATAGAATCAGGAAAAATTACTGCACTTTTTGGCGAAAGCGGAGCAGGAAAAACCACTCTTTTAAAAATCATAGCAGGACTTATAAAACCTGAATTTGGACGTATAGAAGTAGATAATGAACTTTGGTTTGATTCTTCAAAAAATTTTAGTTTAGCTTTGCAAAAAAGAAAAATTGGTTTTGTTTTTCAAGATTATGCGCTTTTTCCAAATATGAATGTAAAAGAAAATATCGCCTATGCCGCTAGTTCTAAGGCAAAGGTTATGGAACTTCTAGCCTTAATGGATCTTGAAAATTTGGCTAAAATTTATCCTAAACATTTAAGCGGAGGACAAGCACAAAGAGTAGCTTTAGCAAGAGCTTTAGCAAGGGAACCAAAAATTTTGCTTTTAGATGAGCCTTTGAGCGCTTTGGATTTTAAAATGCGCGCCAATTTACAAGATGAATTGGCTAAAATTTTAGAGTATTTTAAGATAAGTACTTTATTGGTAAGTCATGATTTAGCTGAAATTTATAAGTTAAGTCATAGAATTTTAGAGCTTAGGAATGGAAAAATCATTAAGGATTTTCCTAAAAATGAATTTTTTACTCATTCAAGTATTAGTGCAAAATTGCGTTTAAGTGCAACTTTGTTAGAAATTAAAAAAAGTGATATTTTAGTGGTTTTAACCTTGCTTTTAAATCAAGACATTATTAAAATTACTCTTAGTGAAGAGGAATTTTTAAAAGCTTATCAAGATATAAAAATAGGCGATACTCTCATACTTTCAGTAAAAGCTTTTAATCCTATTATTGTTGGAAAAATTTAAGGCATTAAGTCTTTGATGTCTATACCAAATTCTTTAGAAATTTGATAAAGATGAGCAAGATTATAATTTGCTCCATGTTTTCTAGTTTCTATTTTTGCAATATAATTTGGTGATTTATGTCCTAAAATGCTAGCAAGCATTAGCTGAGATATTTTTCGCTTTTTTCTTTCTTTTTTAACTTTTTCTACAATTTTATTAAAAAAAATATCTAATTCTTGTTCCAATTTGAATACCTAAATTGTTATTTTTAGAATGATAAAAAAGCAAGTGTAAAATAACAAACACTTATAAGTGTTTGTTAAGCTTTAAGTCTTTATAATTGATTTTTCATTTTTAAAAAGGAGTTAATTGTGAAAAAAATATTTTTATTTTGCATTTTTTACACTACTGTTATATTTGCAAATCCCATGCCTTTTGGCTTAGAACTTGGTAAAGCTAATTTCGATGAAGTTGTAAAAAAATATCCGAACTTTTCAAATGCTGGTACTAGTATTTACACAGGGGGTAAGATTATTGAAGTAAGTTCAAGTGATTTTGAGCTTGAGGGTTTAAAAGATAAAGTTCTTTTTATTTTTGATAAAGAAAATAGATTAACACTAGTGCAATTAAAATTTCATAAAGATCGTTTTAATGATATTTTATCTTCGCTTTCAAAATATAAAATTATCAAAAAAGAAGTACCTTATGTAGGTAATCGTTATGTAAAATTACAGGATGGAGATTGTAAAATAGAACTTGAATCACCTCATTTAAGTTTTGAGATGTATTTAACTTATAAAACTAATCAATTTGAAAAACTTTATAAAGACTATATCAAAAAAGAAGAACAAGAACGCAAAAATAAACAAAATTCTATACTTTAAGGAGAAATCATGAAAAAATCAATTTTTAAAATCACATTAAGTAGTGTTTTGGCAGCTAGTTTACTCACAGGTTGTTTAACAACTACTTTACAAACTAATGCAACAATGAGTCAAAGTATTTTTCTTGATCCTGTAGCTAAGGAAAAAAGAATTGTATTTTTAAATATCAAAAATACAAGCGGACATGATGTAAATTTAGAACCTAAATTAAGAAGTGCTTTGGAAGCTAAAGGATATAAAGTTATAGATGATCCTGATAAAGCAAATTATATTTTAAGTACTAATATTTTATATTGCGATAAAAAACAAGAAAATAATGCTGTAGGCAGTGCTGTTGCAGGAGGTGCTACGGGTGTGGCAGTTAGTGGCTATAATGGCGGCGGTGCAGGAGGTATGGTTGCTGCAGGTGCTGCAGGTGCTTTAGTAGGAGGACTTTTAGGAAAACTTACCGAAGATACAATTTGGCAAATGCAAGTAGATATTAATATCAAGCAAAAAGCTGATGGTAAAGTTTTAACTTCTAGTGGTAATGTTAGCGGACAAGCTAGCGTAAGAGATTCCCAAAGCTCAGGCTTTTTAAATAGCTTTGGCGGAAATGTTCGCAGTGATAAAGTAGGACATTTAAATTCAAATCAAATCAATAATACACAACAAACTTATGAAGGCAAATATATAGAAAAAAATACTATTATTTTTGCAGAAGCTGTGAAAACAGGACTTAAACTTCCTGAAGCTACGCCTATTTTAGAAGATAAAATTGCAAATCAGATTGCAGGATTATTTTAATTTGTTATGATTGCTAGATATTTTTCTAGCAATTCTTCCCTTATTTTAATATTTTTAATGTCCTTTATATCAACATTTAAAGCAAAAGATAAAATTTTGTTTTCAGTCTTTACAAATCCAACAATCCAAGCTAAATTGATATTATCATTAAAACCTGTTTTAGCATAAATTTTTTGGATTTTATCTTCCTTAAAAAGAATAATTTCTTTAACTTCTTCTTGACTTTTTTTGGAAAAAGGTAAAGAATTTTGCGAAAGTTTAAAAAGCAAATCAGCTTGATTTTTTGCAGAAATTTGTAAAGAATTATCGAGCCAAAAGGTATCGATTTTTGAAATTTTTGTATTTCCATAAGAAAGTTTATTTAAGCCTTCTTGCATGGTTTTAAGTCCTATTTTTCTTGCCAATTCTTTAAAAGCAGGCACTTGAGAGCGTTTTATGGCTGAGCTTAAACTAGCATCTTGTTTCCAAGAGGGCAAAAATACTTTTTCACCCTTATAATGATAGAAAATTTCCTTTGTATCTCTAACTACACCATTATCAAGTGCAATTAAAGCATTAAAAATTTTAAAAGTTGAAGCAGGAGAAAAGGCTTGTTTAGCTCTTTGAAAATCATTACTTGCATAATTTTTTCCATCAAAGACTATAAAAGTCCCACTTGTATTACAATCTTTAAAAAAATTACCAAGTATTTTATCCTCTCCAATGGCTATATTCAAAAACAATATAAATACAATAAAATTTCTCATTGCTCTTTATATTTTGATAAGACTTTTCTCATTGCTAAACTTGCTAAAGCCAAACCAAAAGAAGCTGTCACACCCATAAAAGAACCTAAATCTTTACAATGTGCTTCTTCATCAGAAAATACCACATCAAAATTTCCCTTAAAGCCTGATTTTCTAAGTTCATAACGAAATTTTTTTGCTAAAGCATCACCGTGAGTTTTAAAAATACTTGTAGTTTTAATGCGTGTTGGATCAAGCTTTCTAGCTCCACCTGTTGAAGAGATAAAAATTTGTTTTTTAAAATCTATAAGATGAGCCAAAGCTACTTTTGCAGGGATATCATCAATGGCATCTATGATAAGATCAAACTCGCTTAAATCAAAATTTTTTAAAAAATCTTCATCGATTTTGCTGACTATACCTTTAGCCTTATAAATTCTTTCAAATACTTTAGCTTTTTCTTCGCCTATATTTTCGCTATGAATTTGGCGATTTTGATTGGTGATTTCAAATTTATCCGCATCGATTAAAGTAAGGTTTTTAAAACCACTACGATAAAGCGCATCAACGCAAATTCCACCCACTCCACCAAGTCCGCAAACCAAAACTTTTGTTTGTGAAATTTTTTGAAATTTTTCTTCTCCAACTAGCCATTTTATACGTGTAAATCTATCATTCATCATTTGCCTTTAACCATTTTTTAACCTTTTTCATTTTTTCATAAGCTGTAAGATCCAGCATTATAGGGGTTATTGTAGCGTAGCCTTTTTTAAGCAAGGCAATATCGCTATTTTTCTCATCTTCAAAGTCTAAATTCGCCGCTGCAAGCCAATAGTACTCCACTCCTCGTGGATTGACATTTGAATGGGCTTCAAAATTATAAACCCTTTTGCCTGCTTTACAAATTTTAATGCCTTTGATTTTTGATTTTGCAGGAAAATTGATATTTAAAAATTCTTTTTTTTCCAAAGGAAAACCTTTATCAAAAATATTTTGAATGATTTTTTTGGTAATTTTTAAAGCATTTTTATAGTCTATTTCTTTTTCGCTTTTTTTATAAAATTGAGAAAGAGCGATAGCAGGAATTCCTTGTAAAACCGCCTCCATAGCTCCTGCGCAAGTTCCTGAGTAAGTAATATCTTCACCTACATTTGCTCCTTTGTTAATCCCACTGATTACAAGATCAGGCAAGCGTGTTTTATAAAGTGCGTGAAGTGCAAGATAAACACAATCTGCAGGAGTGCCATCATCAAGTTTGTAAAATCTTTTTCCTACTTTAACAAAACGCAAAGGTTTGGTTAGGGTTATGGAGTGTGAACAAGCTGATTTTTCACTAGCAGGAGCTACTATGGTGATCTTGGCTTTAAATTCTTTTTTTAACATCTTAATGAGTTTTTTAAGTCCTTTGCTCTCATAGCCATCATCATTAGTGATAAGAATTTCTTTCATTGCTTTTCCTTATTGGATATTTTAACATAAAAAGCTTTAAGAATAAATACAAATAAAGCTATATAGAAATGTTCTTTATAATTAATTCTTTTATTCTCAACTCAATAAAGTAATTCACAATTAACTTAATTAACTTAATTTTTATTATTTAGTCCAATCTACACTTTAGAATCACGATTTTAATCGTAACTCTTCTAGTGTTCAAATATTTTGAATTCCATACTCATTTATATTTTTATTCTTAAAAACTTAAAATTCCATAGTTTAAATTTTAATAATAAAAAAACTTTTTTATTATTAAAATTAATTTTCATTATTGATGTTAATATATTTTTTTTATAACTATAATTTTTCCAAAAAATTAAAATTTTATTCTTTTATAGAAGACAATTATTTAATCTTAAATTATAATTTTTTATATATTTTTAAAATTATATTATTATACTTATCGACATCTTAATTCACTTTAAGGAGAAAAAATGCAAAAATTTCATTCTATGATAGTATTAAGCTTATTATTGATATTTTTTATCGGATGCTCTTCTAAAGAGCTTAATCCTCTGGGACGATCTTACGGTGATTTGCATGATAGCGATCCACTTAAAATAGGAAAAACACCTACAATACCAGCCAAACAAGAAACTCCTGCTTTAGTTGATGGTTCAGATTTGATACCAAAAGATGTTCCTTTAGAACCACCTGTAATAAAAACAAATACTTTTAAAGGTAATGATTTTGTTAAAGGACCTTCGCCTAGATTACAATCAAATGGAAAATTTAATGATGCATCTGTATATGAAAATAGAGGATATCCTAGTGATTTTGTAACCATAATGGGTCCATCAGGAGCAGCTTTAACTGTATGGGCTTTAAGACCGGGAAATTGGATATGGGGCTATACTTTATATTCAAGTATACCTTTTGGCGATGCAAATGTCTGGCAAATCATAGAATTTCCTCAAAACAAAGTTATGATTAAAAACGTTAAGACGCTTACATGTCTCAATGCTTATGGCGAAGGGGTTGTCCATTACCCTTGTGATCAAAGCAATTTTGCTCAATTTTGGATATTATTTCCTATGAGTAATGGTGCTTATCAAATTTATAATTACGCAACTCAAAAATGCATTCAAACACCTATAAATGATGTAATGAAAGAATTTGATTTTAGTTATTATAAAATATTTCTTACTGATTGTTTAAAATCAGGAGAAAAAAATTTAGATAGACAGTGGTATATAGCACCGCCTACTTATGCTACTCATAGTCCCTATAGATAAATTTTGGAGTTAATTATGAAAAAAATATTATTGATTATTTTAAGTATCAATTTGAGTTTTGCTTCTTTAGAAGATTATAATGTTGGAACATGGAATTTACAAGGTTCTTCAGCATCAACAGAAAGTAAATGGAATATTAGCGTTAGACAACTTGTTACGGGAAGCAATCCTATGGATGTCTTAGCTATTCAAGAAGCAGGTGTTTTACCATCCACTGCAGTAATGACACAAAGACAAGTTCAGCCTGTTGGGGTGGGTATTCCTATCCATGAATACGAATGGAATCTAGGAACCTTATCTCGTCCTAATTCAGTTTTTATATATTATTCAAGAGTTGATGTAGGAGCAAATAGAGTTAATATGGCAATAGTAAGCAGAAGACAGGCAGATGAAGTAATTGTATTACCTCCTCCAACCGTTGCTTCAAGACCTATCATAGGAATCCGTATTGGCAATGATGTATTTTTCAATGCACATGCTTTAGCAAGAGGAGGAAATGATGCAGGTGCTATAGTTACTGCTGTTGATATGCATTTTAGAAACATGCCTCAAATTAATTGGATGATCTTGGGAGATTTTAATAGAAATCCAGGCTCATTAGCATCTTTATTAGATCGAGGATTAAGGGATCGTATATATTTTGTTTCTCCTGCTTCTTATACTCAAGCAAGCGGCGGTGTTCTTGATTACGCTGTTACAGGAAATTCTGATACAACCAGAAGATATACTCCCCCAGCTATACTAGCCATACTAGCTGCTGC
The DNA here is from genome assembly GCF_004379075.1 of Campylobacter sp. US25a. Classification (NCBI taxonomy): domain Bacteria; kingdom Pseudomonadati; phylum Campylobacterota; class Epsilonproteobacteria; order Campylobacterales; family Campylobacteraceae; genus Campylobacter; species Campylobacter sp. US25a. The sequence goes on along the minus strand of NZ_RYYM01000003.1, from coordinate 22,068 downwards.
TGGACTTAGAACGTTTTTAGCTTCAGATCATTTTCCTGTGAATTTTAGAAAATTTTTTTAATATAAGGTGTTGTTATGAAAAAAATTGTTATTTTAATATTAGTTTTATTAAGCTTATCTAAATCTATCGAAGAACCTGGCGATTTATCTGATTTTACACCAATGTTTGCTATTAGATCCTTACAGACAGGAATTAGTTTAAGCCCTTTTAGAGAGACTTCGGAAGATTTAAAAGACCAAAATTGGATCTTAAGAGAAATTATACTTAGCGATGAATTAAAACAAAAAGATGAATTAGGAGAATTGTTACACTTTGGTTATGTGCAATTTGTAAATCCAAACGATGATGATATTTGTTTGGCAATACTAGAAAGTGGTTTTTTTGGAGGGAAATCATGCAAACAAGATTTAAAAGATGGAAAGTTAGAAACTATATTTTCTATTATGCCAACAACTAGCTCAGCAGTTCAAATAAGATCTTTAGTTGAAGGTGGAAGAGAATGTATGAAAATATTTTACAACCCAAATGTTCCAATAGAAAAACGTTTTGGTATACAACCATGTACTTTAGATCCAGCTTTATTTTTAGATTTAAACGAATTAATGTTTTTTACTCCAGCTATTATAGAAGCAACCCCTATTTATTAATTACTTGCAAGCAAGCTAAAATAATAAGCTTGTGAGTAATTAAAATATTTAATAAATCGATGCAAAAAATAAATAATTTTCAAAAAATACTACTGGAGAAAATAATAAACCTTCATATACACTTTTAGCGTGTATTTTTCCACAACTTCTTTTAATTAAGCCGAAATAAGATAAAATGTTTAAAATATTGATAAGGAAATTTTTTGAAAACCTTTTTAGTTTGTGCTTTAGAACCTTCAGCAAATTTGCATTTAAAAGAAGTTTTAAAAGCTTATAAAAAAGATTTTGGCGAATTTGAAATTCATGGGATTTATGATGAGAGCTTATGCAAAGAATTTGATCTAAATTCTAAGCCACTTTATAGCTCACATGAATTTAGTGCTATGGGTTTTATAGAAGTTTTACCTTTGATTTTTAAAGCAAAAAAAGCTATAAAAGAACTTGTAAATTTAAGTTTTACTCAAAAAATAGATGGGATTTTATGTATAGATTCGCCCGCTTTTAACATACCTTTTGCAAAGGCTTTAAAAAAAGCAGGTAGTAAAATTCCACGCATTTATTATATTTTGCCTCAAGTTTGGGCGTGGAAAAAAGGTCGCATACCTATCATAGAAAGTCATTTTGATATTTTAGCTTCTATTTTACCCTTTGATAATCAGTTTTTTAACAAAAGCACTTATGTAGGCCATCCGCTTTTAGATGAGATAAAAGAATTTAAAAATAAAGAAGACATTAACAATATACTTTTAAAAAAAGATGATGAAAAAACTATAGCCTTTTTACCAGGTTCAAGGCGTAGTGAAATTAGGCGTTTGATGCCTATTTTTAAAGAACTTTCTCAAAAATTTAAGGGTGAAAAAATTCTTTGTGTTCCCCCATTTAATCTTGAAAAATTAGAAATTTATGGTGATATTAGTGAATTTAAAATAGAAAGTAACACTCCAAAAGTGCTTAAAAAAGCTGATTTTGCCTTTATTTGTAGTGGAACGGCTACTTTAGAAGCAGCTTTAGTGGGAACTCCTTTTGTTCTTGCTTATAAGGCAAAGGCTATCGATATTTTTATCGCAAAACTTTTTGTAAAATTAAAACACATAGGACTTGCAAATATTTTTTGTGATTTCGCTGGAAAAGAAGCTTTAAATCCTGAATTTTTACAAGATAAAGTCAATGTTTTAAATTTATATGAAGCTTATAATAAATATGATTATAAGGCATTTTTTGCTAAAGTTTATTTTTTAAAAGAATATTTACAATTTGGAAGTGCTAAAAATTTAGCAAAAATCCTAAGTGAAATATAAAAGGATAAATTATGCAAAAAGAACCAATGAGTCAATTTGGCTATGATAAGTTAGCCGCAGAATTAAAAGATTTGAAAGATAATCAACGCCCTGCCGTTGTAATAGAAATCGATACAGCAAGAAGTCACGGGGATTTAAAAGAAAATGCAGAATACCATGCCGCAAGAGAAAAGCAAGCTTTGATAGAAAGTCGTATAGCAGAGCTTAGTGACTTGCTAGCAAGAGCTCAAGTGATCGATCCTTCAAGCTATGAGCACGATAGTGTGAAATTTGGTTCAAGTGTTGTGATCATGGATTTGGATACAGAAAAAGAAAGCAAATATACTCTAGTAGGAATTTGCGAAGGAGATTTAGATAAGGGTTATATTTCCATCGCATCTCCAATAGCAAAAGCTATGCTTGGGAAAAAAGAAGGAGATGATTTTAAAGTACGTTTGCCAAAAGGTGAAAGTGAATTTGAAATCCTTTCTATAAATTATGAGCCTTTGAAATTTTAAGGATAAAAAATTTTACTACAAAATGGAGCGATTTTAATCGCGGACGCTCATGAAAATAAACAAAGAAGGGGGTTTTGGGAATTTTTACAAGCCTTAAAAAAAGGTAAAATTTCCACCCCTCAACTCATACTTATGGGTGATATTTTCGATTTACTTATAGGTGAAATCTCTGCTACACATGAATTTGCTAAACCTTACATAGAACTTTTAGAAGAATTGGCCTTAAAGATTGAAATTATCTACTTAGAAGGCAATCATGATTTTAATCTTTCTTGTTTTTTTAAAAGGGTAAAAATTTTTAACTTACAAAAGCAACCCATAAAGCTTAATTTGCATACAAGTAAAGGTAATAATCTTGTTTTAAATAACGCTTTTATAAAATTAGCTCACGGGGATATTTTTTTACCACCTCTTTTACAATTTACTCTTAAAACATTAAGAAATCATTATTTGCTTATATTTTTGAATTTTTTAAATATTATTACTTGTAATTTTATTTCAAATAAAATTCTTCAAAATCAAAACAAAAAAAACCTTTTTTATCAAATAAAAGATTTTGAAAATTTAGCAAAAAAAAGATATGAAAGATATGAAAATTTAGGATTTTGGGTATGTGAAGGACACTATCATCAAAATCATCAAATCAACAAAGAAAACATTAAATATCTTAACTTAGCTAGTTTTGCATATGAGAGAAGTTTTTTTGTAGTAGAATATCAACAAGAAATCAAATTTCGAGAACAGAAATTGAGGGGTCAAAATGTTTGATGAAAATATCGTGAAAACGGGTTCAAATGAAATGGAGCTTGTCGATTTCCGTATCTTTAAGCAAGGACACGATAAAGTCTATGAAGGAATTTATGGTGTAAATGTTTCTAAGGTAAGGGAGATTATAAAAATCCCAAGCCTTACAGAACTTCCAGGTGTACCTGATTACATCGAAGGTATCTTTGATCTTCGTGGAGTGGTTATACCTGTAGTCAATCTTGCCAAATGGATGCAAATCACTGAGCCAGAAAGCACTATGCTAAAACCTAGAGTTATTATTACTGAATTTAGCAATATTCTTATTGGTTTTATAGTTCACGAAGCAAAAAGAATTCGTAGAATAAACTGGAAAGATATAGAACCAGCAACTTTTTCTACAGGATCAGGTGCTTTAGATAAAGGTAAAATCACAGGTGTAACACGCATTGAAAATGATGAAGTGTTGCTAATTTTAGATCTTGAAAGTGTTGTTGAAGATTTAGGAATTTACGCTCCAAAAACAGATATAGATTTTGGAAAAATAGAAAAATTTACTGGAACAGCACTTATACTTGATGACAGCATGACTGCTAGAAAACGCGTCAAAGAAATGATGCAACAGATGGGCTTTCAAGTTGTTGAAGCTAAGGACGGCGTAGAGGGCATAAACAAATTAGAAGAATTAAGCCAAGTTTATGGTGAAAGTTTAAATGATACTTTAAAAATTATAGTAAGCGATGTCGAAATGCCACAAATGGATGGTTTTCACTTTGCTGCACGCATTAAAGAAGATTCAAGATTTAAAGATATTCCTATAGTCTTTAACTCGTCTTTATCAAATGAATTTATGAATGAGAAAGGTGTTCAAGAAGCTGGTGGAGAAGGCTATCTTGTCAAATTTAACGCTAGCGATTTCTTCAATGAAATTGCAAAGGTTATTAAAAAACATCAATCTCAAGAACAGGGGTAAAATATGGAAGATATGCAAGAAATACTTGAAGACTTTTTGGTTGAAGCTTTTGAGCTTGTTGAGCAAATCGACCATGATTTAGTAGAGCTTGAATCAAATCCAGAAGATTTAGAATTATTAAATAGAATTTTCCGTGTTGCACATACGGTTAAAGGATCATCAAGTTTCTTAAATTTTGATGTTTTAACAAAGTTAACTCACCACATGGAAGATGTTTTAAATAAAGCAAGACATGGCGAGTTAAAAATAACTCCAGATATCATGGATGTGGTTTTAGAGTCTATTGATAGAATGAAAACTTTGCTTAATTCCATTCGTGATAATGGCAACGATACTGCTATTGGTATGGATATAGAACCAATTTGCGCAAGATTAACAGCTATTTCAGAGGGAGAGTCTCCTGTTGCAGCAACAGATTCAAATGAAAAATCTACTCCACAAGCAGAACCAGAAGCACCAAAACAAGAAATAGCTACTCCAGAACCTGAAGTAGATGTTAATCAATTAAGTGATTCTGAAGTTGAAGCTGAAATAGAAAGACTTTTAAAAGTTAGAAAAGCTGAAGATCAAGCTCGTCGCGCACAAAAGAAACAAACAACAAATGCGGCACCTAAACCGACTAACAATACAGCAAATAAACCTGCAGAAAGTGGAGAGAAAAAAGTTCCTGCTTCAGGTAGCAATGCTAGCAGTATGGATCAAACCATACGCGTGGAGGTAAAAAGATTAGATCACTTAATGAATCTAATTGGGGAGCTTGTTTTAGGTAAAAACCGTTTGCTTAAAATTTACGATGATGTTGAAGAGCGTTATGAAGGAGAAAAATTCCTTGAAGAACTTAATCAGGTTGTAAGTCAATTAAGTATTATTACAACTGATGTTCAGCTTGCTGTAATGAAAACAAGAATGCAACCTATAGCAAAAGTTTTCAATAAATTTCCAAGAGTTGTTCGTGATTTGAGTCGTGAATTAGGAAAGCAAATAGAACTTGAAATTACAGGTGAAGAAACTGAACTTGATAAATCTATCGTAGAGGAAATTGGCGATCCTATCATGCATATGATTAGAAATTCATGTGACCATGGTGTTGAGGATCCAGCAACTCGTGCAGCTAATGGAAAACCTGAAAAAGGTATAGTTCAACTTAAAGCTTATAATGAAGGCAATCACATCGTTGTAGAAATTACAGATGATGGTAAAGGACTTGATCCAAATGGCTTAAAAGCAAAAGCTATAGAGAAAAATTTGATTACCGAAAGAGAAGCAGATCAAATGACAGACAAAGAAGCTTTTGCTTTGATTTTCAAACCTGGTTTTTCAACTGCGGCTAAAGTAACAAATGTTTCAGGTCGTGGTGTAGGAATGGATGTTGTTAAAACCAACATCGAAAAACTAAATGGGGTAATTGAAATTGATAGTGAGCTAGGTAAAGGAAGTTCGTTTAAACTTAAAATTCCTCTTACCTTGGCAATCATTCAATCTTTACTTGTAGGAACTCAAGAAGAATTCTATGCAATTCCACTTGCAAGCGTTCTTGAAACAGTTAGAGTACCAATTGATGATATCTATACTATCGAAGGTAAAAATGTATTACGCTTAAGAGATGAAGTGCTTTCTCTTGTGAGACTTTCAGATGTATTTGGAGTTAAACAAGTCCTTGAAAGCGGTGATCAAACTTATGTCGTTGTTATAGGGGTAGCAGAAAGCAAGCTTGGTATTATAGTAGATACTCTTGTAGGACAAGAAGAAATAGTTATTAAATCTATGGGTGATTATTTACAAAATATCCAAGGTATAGCAGGAGCTACAATCCGTGGTGATGGTAGAGTGACATTAATCATCGATGTAGGTGCTATGATGGATATGGCCAAAGAAATTAAAGTTGATATTAAAGCGCAATTAGAATCAAGTGCGAAAAAACCTAAAGAACAACCAAGTGATTATAAAGTCTTAATTGTAGATGATTCTAAAATGGATAGAACTTTAATGCAAAAAGCTTTAGAACCACTAGGAGTTAGTTTAATTGAAGCAACCAATGGTGTTGAAGCATTGAATATTATAAAATCTGGCGAACATGATATTGATGCAATGCTTATAGATATCGAAATGCCAAGAATGGATGGATACACCTTAGCTGGTGAAATTAGAAAGTATTCTAAATATCGTAACTTACCACTCATTGCAGTTACTTCAAGAACAAGTAAAACTGACCGCTTAAGAGGTGTTGAAGTGGGTATGACTGAATATATCACTAAACCTTATTCTCCAGAATACTTGGAAAATGTGGTTAGAAAAAATTTGAAACTAGGATAAGAATATGAGTAATGAAAAATTAGAGCAAATTTTGCAAAAACAGCAAACTCAGATGGCTGGTCCTGATGTCGATCAAAGAGAAGATGATATCATCCAACTTGTCGGCTTTGTAGTTGGAGATGAGGAATATGCGATTCCAATTCTTAATATACAAGAAATCATCAAACCTATAGAATATACTAGAGTTCCTAGCGTACCTGATTATGTTCTAGGGGTTTTTAATATGCGTGGTAATGTTATGCCACTCATTGATCTAGCTCAACGCTTTCATTTAGGAAGTTCTAAAATGACACCTCAAACAAGATATATTGTTTTAAGAGGTGAGACAAATGGAACTGGAGTTGGAGGAAATGCTGGTTTTGTTATAGATAGATTAACTGAAGCAATTAAAATTCACAGAAACAGAATCGATCCGCCACCTGAAACTTTAGTTAAAGACAAAGGTATGATTTATGGCATAGGAAAAAGAGATGAAAATATCTTAACTATACTCAAAGTGGAAGCTTTACTTAAGCGCGAATTTTAATGATTAAACTTTGTGTTTTTGACTTTGACGCTACTTTAATGGATGGTGAAACCATCGATATTTTAGCTACAGCACATGGCAAGGGTGATCAAACAAGCGAAATTACCCACCATGCTATGGCTGGAGAACTTGATTTTTTCGAAAGTCTTCAAAAACGAGTAAGCCTTTTAAAAGGTATGTCTTATAAAAAAGTTTTAGAATTAAGTAGCACACTTCCACTAATGCATGGAGCACATGAGCTTATCCAATATTTAAAATCTAAAAATATACAAATTGTTATTTTTAGCGGTGGTTTTCATGAAGGCATAGATCCTGCTATGCAAAAACTTGGAATTAACCTCGGTTTTGCAAATTATCTGCATCATAAAAATGACATTTTAACAGGGCTAGTTGGTGGAGAAATGATGTTTTCAAATTCAAAAGGCTTAATGCTACAACGATTAAAAAGCTTTTTAAATTTGAAAACAGATGAAGTGATGTGTGTTGGCGATGGGGCAAATGATTTGGCAATGTTTAATGAAAGTGGATTAAAGATTGCATTTTGTGCTAAAGAAATTTTACGTTCTCAAGCTGATATTTGCATAGATATAAAAGACTTAAAAGAAATAATAAAGGCAATATAATGAAAAATTTTTCTCTTTGGTGTGATTTTATAGAAAATAGTTTTTTAGATAATGAATTTTTAAATTTATTATCACATGGAATTAATGGTGCTACTTCAAATCCTGCTATTTTTAAAAATGCTATTTTAAATTCTCCAATTTATAAAGATAAAATTCTTAAATTAAAAGGAAAAAAAACAAAAGATATTTATGAAGAATTAGCAATTTCTGATATTCAAAAAGCAGCTGATAAATTAGCTCCTCTTTTTTATCAAAAAAACGATGGATTTATAAGTATTGAAATAGATCCAAGACTTCATGATAACACGACTCTTAGTTTAGGCGAAGCTAAAAGACTTTATAGTGCTATTAGCAAAGAAAATGTAATGATTAAAATTCCAGCTACAAAAGCTTCTTATGAAGTAATGTATGAACTTATGAAAAATGGTATTAGCGTCAATGCTACCTTAATTTTTTCTCTTGAACAAAGTCAAAAATGTTTTGAAGCTTTAAATGCAGGTTTAGTCGAATTTAGAAAAAACAATATAGCCTTAAAAGAACAAAATACTAGAACACCACAAGCTGTTATAAGTATTTTTGTAAGTCGTTTTGATAGACTTTTAAATCCTAAAGCCAAAGAGCAAAATCGTATTGGAATTTTAAATGCAAATTTAGCTTATAACAATATCTACTCAAAAAATGAACCTAATATTCGCGCCTTGTTTGCAAGCACTGGAGTTAAAGGAGATGATCTGCCAAAAGACTATTATATCAAAGAACTTCTTTTTGAGAATTCTGTTAATACTGCTCCTCTTGATGCAATAGAGGTATTTAAAGGAAAAATGGATTTTAAAAAACCTTTAATGAATTTTGAAATTTATACAGAACTTAATCAAATCATTTCTCAAAGTGAACGAGAAAAAGCTTGCAATGATTTGTTAAGCGATGGCATAGAGCAATTTTGTATTGCTTTTGAAGATATTTTAAAAGCTCTTTAATTAACGTATTTTTATCATTTTATTCTTTGAAAGTTTTAATATTTTTGATGGGATATTTTCGAAAAATTTATCATCAAGTATTATATCAGCAACACTTCTAGCCCATTCTTCATCAAATTCTTTTCCATGCTTATTTGCCGAAGATGAATAAAAATAGCCATTTTTACTTAAAAAATTCGCATGTTTACACTCTTTCACAACGCGAATGGCCTGATTATTTGGATAAATAAAAGTTGTTTTTTTGGAACGACGTACTAAATTTTTAAAAGATTTTGGAATTCTTGCTAAACTTTTTAACTCGCAAAATTTCGCAGAAGTGATTAAGCAAGGTTGATTTTTATCTCTACCTTTTAAAGCATTAATCTCTTCTAAATTTTTACTTAAAAATCCTACCGTAGTATCTGTTTGAGCTAAATAAATCAAGATTTAAGCCACTCTTGCAAACTCTTTACATCTAAGCAAGATTTACTCTGTATAGCTTTAATCGATTTTGCACCTGCTAAAGCTGATCGTAAATTTGTAAAATAAGGTATTTTAAAACGAATGATATTTTCACGAATTTTTTTCGTATCACCTTTAAAACTGTGACTATCGCTTGTATTGATAACTAAGTGAATTTCTCCATTTTTCAATTTATCTTCAACATTGGGGCGTCCTTCTGAAATTTTATGTACAAGCTCACACTCAAAACCACTTTCTAAAATTTCCTTGCAAGTTCCCCTGGTTGCCATAAGTTTAAAGCCAAGTTTTACATATTCTGCAGCGATTTTTTTGGTATATTTTTTATCCTTATCTTTTAAGGAGATAAATACCACGCCTTGCTCTGGAAGATGATTAAACGATGCGATTTGACTTTTTGCGTAAGAATTTGCAAAATCCTTACTTATACCCATAACTTCACCTGTTGAACGCATTTCAGGGCCTAATTCTAAATCACTTCCACTAAGTTTTGCAAATGGAAATACTGCTTCTTTTACACTCATATATTTTGGAGTTTTAGGGCGTAAAATTTTAGTATCAAAATTAACCACTTTGAAAGTATCATAAAATTTCAAAGCTTCTTTTAAATTTCCTTGCCACATCACACGCGTTGCTACTTTTGCCAAAGGGATACCCGTAGCTTTACTAACAAAAGGCACAGTACGACTAGCTCTAGGATTTACTTCTATCATATAAAGCTCATTATTATGTAAAGCAAATTGTATATTTAAAAGCCCTACAACTCCTAAATTTAAAGCAATATCTGCGGTTTTTTGTGCAATAAATTCTTGCATTTTTTCATCGATATTGCAAGGTGGTAAAGAACAAGCACTATCGCCTGAATGAATTCCTGCTTCTTCTATATGCTCCATAATTCCTGCCACATAAACATCTTTGCCATCACAAATCGCATCAACATCAATTTCTGTAGCATTGTCTAAAAACTGATCGATCAAAACAGGACTTTTATCGCTCACATCTACAGCTTCTTGCATATAGAGTCTAAGTTCGGCCTCATCATTTACCACACGCATCGCACGCCCACCTAAAACATAACTTGGTCTTACAAGCACAGGATATCCTATATCACTAGCTTTAAGCACCGCTTCTTCCACACTTGTTGCAGTGGAATTTTTTGGCTGATTGATACCTAGTTTTGTAATAAATTCGGCAAATTTCTTTCTGTCTTCTGCCATATCAATTACTCTTGCGCTAGTACCTATAATCTTAGCTCCAAAAGCACTCAAACGCTTAGCAAATTTCAAAGGAGTTTGTCCACCAAAATGCACAATCACTCCATCAGGTTTTTCACGCTCAATCACCGCTCTTAAATGTTCAAAATCAATAGGCTCGAAATACAAAATATCACTTGTATCATAGTCAGTCGAAACGGTTTCAGGATTACAATTATACATAATGGTTTTAATACCCATATCTTTAAGCGCAAAAGAAGCATGTACGCAAGCATAGTCAAATTCTATACCCTGTCCTATGCGGTTTGGCCCCCCACCTATAATCATCACTTTTTTTTCTTTTTTATCCTTAGCATCGTTTTTACTTTGAGTGAGTTCGCTTACATTGATACTTGAATAAAGATAAGGAGTTAAAGCTTCAAATTCACCCGCACAAGTATCTACTTCGCTAAATTCTGCGATGATTTTTTGCTTCATTCTCGCATAATAAATATCATTTTGGCTTAATTCTAAATTATCTTTCAAATTTACAAGCAAGGCTATCATTTTATCTGAAAAGCCCATAGTTTTTGCCTTTCTCAAAAGAGCTTTATTGTTTAAAATATCCATATCAATTTGCTCTTCAAAATCTACAATTTCTTTAATCTGTGTTAAAAACCAAGGATCTATTTTACAAAGCTCATAAAGTTCTTCTACGCTAAAACCTTCCCTAAAAGCTTGAGCAACATAAAGCAAACGCTTTTCGTTAGCGTTGCGAATTTTAAAGATAAGATCGTTTTTATCTTCAAATTTCACTCTATCAAAACCACTCAAAGAACGCTCAAGAGAACAAAGTGCTTTTTGTATACTTTCTTTAAAAGTGCGTCCTATAGCCATTACCTCACCCACACTTTTCATAGCTGTACCTAAAGTTGTATTTGCTCCTGGAAATTTTTCAAAAGTAAAGCGAGGAATTTTTGTTACAATGTAATCAATCACAGGCTCGAAAGATGCAGGAGTTCCTGTAATGTCATTTTTAATCTCATCTAAACTAAAGCCTACTGCCAAAAGTGTCGCAACCTTTGCTATAGGATAACCCGTTGCCTTAGAAGCTAAAGCACTTGATCTTGAAACTCTTGGATTCATTTCTATAACTATCATTCTTCCATTTTTTGGGTTGATAGCAAATTGTACATTACTTCCACCTGTATCTACGCCAATTTCACGCAAAATAGCAAAAGAAGCATTACGCATAACTTGATATTCTTTATCCGTCAAAGTTAATGCTGGAGCTATTGTAATACTATCTCCTGTATGAACTCCCATAGGATCGATATTTTCTATACTACAAACTATGATACAATTATCCGCTCTATCGCGTATAACTTCCATTTCATATTCTTTCCAACCTAACAAACTTTCTTCAATCAAAATTTCATGGATAGGCGATAAAGCTAAAGCAGTATTGGCAAGTTCTTTAAATTCGTCCATATTATAAACCACACCACTTCCAGCACCTCCTAAAGTATAAGAAGCACGGATCATCAAAGGAAAGCCGATTTCATCTACGGCTTTTAAAGCTTCATCATAATTATACGCATACATCGATTTTGGCAAATCCATACCGATTTTTTTCATACATTCTTTAAAGACCTGACGATCTTCGCCCTTTTTAATCGACTCAGGATTTGCGCCTAAAAATTTTACATCTCCTAAAAGTCCGCTTTCATAAACTTCCATAGCAACATTTAACGCTACTTGTCCGCCCATAGTTGGCAAAATTGCATCAATTTTTTCTTTTTTAATAATACTTAAAATACTTTCTTTTGTTATGGGTTCTATATAAGTTGCATCTGCAAATTCAGGATCTGTCATGATAGTTGCAGGATTTGAGTTGATTAATACTACACGATATCCTAACTCTTTTAAAGTCTTTGCGGCTTGAGTTCCAGAATAATCAAATTCACAAGCTTGTCCTATCACAATAGGACCACTTCCTATAAGTAAAATGCTTTTAATATCTGTTCGTTTTGGCATAAATTTTCCTAAGAGCATGAATTTGAGCTGATTATAACAAAAATTAGTTTTATAAACTTTGAAATTATTGATATAATTTTAAAAAATAAACACCCTGCTTTTAATCTAGGAAATAATACATAAAGAAATTTAAGATTTTTATAAAATTCTCATTCGATTATAAAAATTTATTTGATAATTTAACAAAATTTTTAGCATTAAACAAAGTTATAATAATTAGTAAAAATATAGAAAATTTTTAAAAAGTCTAACCCTTGACTTATAAATTATCTACTACATATAAATAAGCAGGAATACTGATCTTAACATAAGGCTTTACTTCTACACTTTGATACATATCTTCATCATCAACTCTATTCACAATCCCAACAGGGACATCCGAAAAGAAAATATTATCAAGTCCACTTGTTAAGATTTCATCTCCGACATTAATTTTCGCCCACTTTGGAATAAATTTAACCACAACCTTGCCATTTTCACCTTGAATTAAACCTGGAGCTTTGGATTTTCCTATATAAACAGAAAAAACACACTGATCATCACCTTGCAGAAGAGCCATTGTTCTGCCATCTTTATTAATAGCTATACCTGCAGTATATCCTTGATATATTAAACCGCGATTTTTACCAACGGGAATTTTGCTCCAATCTAGCCATAATTTTTTATAATCATTCAATTGAACATAAGAAATAACTCTAGTTAAAGAAACTTGAGGTAAATATTTTGTAGAATTTTGATCCTCTAAAATACGATTTAATTGATTTGCAAAGCTAGTTACCTTTACAGCAATGTCTTCTAATTCTTTATTTCTAGCTTTTAATTGCTGAATTTGATTTGCTTGATTAAAATGTTCTGAAATTTTTTCTCCCAAATAATCTTTAATATTATAAAAATTACCTATAACAAAGTCATTAACACGGAGAACATTCTGCTTGATAAGTCCTCCATAATAAAAAGATATAAAAACCAAAAAGGCTAAGACAAGAACATAAAAAATCTTATTCTTCATTGGTTAATTGTTGTAATAATGAAATTTCCTCTAAAGCTTTACCTGTTCCTTTTGCTACAGCTAAAAGCGGTTCATCTGCGATATAAACTGGCAAACGTACAATTTCACTTAAGTATTTATCAAGACCACGAATCAATGCTCCGCCACCTGTTAAAACTACACCATTTTCTACTATATCACTTGCTAAATCAGGCGGCATCATTTCAAGAACCATTTTTAAAGCATCAGCAATTTCTTTTAAATACTCACGCATCGCTTCTCTTACATCTTCGCTTGTAAGTTCAATACGACTTAAAAGTCCACTTACTTGATCGCGTCCTTTTACCACCATAGAAAGCTCTTTTGGAAGTTGTATTGCTGAACCTATAGTGATTTTGATCTCTTCGCCTGTTCTTTCACCTATGATAAGATTATATTTTTCTTTTACATAATTAACTATACTCATATCAAGCTTATCTCCAGCCGTACGAATAGACTTTGAAATCACAAGTCCACCCAAAGAAATCACTCCAATCTCAGTAGTTCCACCCCCTATATCTACTACCAAATTTCCTTTAGGCTCTTGTATAGGTAAACTTGCACCAATAGCTGCTGCCATAGGCTCTTCAATCAAAAATACCTCTCTTGCACCTGCGCTTAAAGCACTTTCTCTTACCGCTTTTCTTTCTACTTGAGTTAAACCATAAGGAACAGAAATGATAATTCTAGGGCGTAAAAAACTTTTTCTACGGTGTGTTTTTTCTATAAAATAGCGGATCATTTTTTCAGTCATATCAAAATCTGCAATCACGCCATCTTTCATAGGACGAATAGCTTCGATATTGCCTGGAGTTTTTCCCACCATATCTTTAGCTTCTTTACCTACGGCTAAAATTTTTGCTTTGGAACCATACCTTTCTCTTTCAACTGCCACAACAGAAGGCTCATTTATCACTATACCCTTATCTTTTATCAAAACTAGCGTATTAGCTGTTCCTAAATCAATCCCCATATCACTAGAAAAAAATCCTATAAGTTGATCTAATATCATTTCTATCCTTTTAACTTATTTTTCTTTTTATTAATAATGCTTTTGCATTGTCTTTAACAACTTCTTTAGTTATTACAATATCATAATTTTTATACTCTGGTAACTCAAACATTAAATCTACCATCATTTCTTCTATAATACTTCTAAGTCCCCTAGCCCCTGTTTTTCTCTCCAATGCAAGTTGTGCGATAGCTCTTAGAGCATCTTCTTCAAATTTTAAATTTACCCCATCAATAGCAAAAAGCTTTTGATATTGTTTAATAATGGCATTTTTAGGCTCAGTTAAAATTCTTACCATATCCTCTTCATTAAGCTCATTTAAAGATGCAATCACATGCAAACGACCTATAAGCTCAGGAATCAAACCAAAATGCACCAAATCATCAGGTTCGATTTTCTCAAGTAAAGCTTTATTTTCTTCTTTTGCATCATCAAAAAATCCCACAACTTTATCGCCAAGTTTTCTTTTTAAGATAGTTTCCAAACCATCAAAAGCTCCACCACAAACAAATAAAATATTTGAAGTGTCAATTTGTATAAATTCTTGATTTGGATGTTTTCTTCCCCCTTTTGGTGGAATATTTACCAAACTTCCTTCGATAATCTTAAGTAAAGCTTGTTGCACACCCTCTCCACTTACATCACGAGTAATAGAACGATTTTCACTCATTCTAGCAATTTTATCAATCTCATCAATAAAAACTATACCTTTTTGAGCTCTTTGCACATCTCCATCTGCAGCTTGTAAAAGACGTGTTAAAATATTTTCCACATCCTCACCTACATATCCTGCTTCAGTTAAAGAAGTTGCATCACAAATTGCTATAGGTACATCTAAAAATTTAGCCAAAGTTTGTGCTAATAAAGTTTTTCCACTTCCTGTTGGCCCAACAAGTAAAATATTTGACTTAAAAAGCTCTGTATCATCATCTTGAAGTTCGGCTTTAAAAAGTCTTTTATAATGATTGTATACTCCAACACTAAAAACTTTTTTAGCTCTATCTTGCCCTATGACATAACGATCTAAATAAGCTTTTAATTCTTTTGGAGTGATATCTTTAAATTCTGTATTATAGCTTTGTTTAGGTTCTTTAAATTCTTTTTCTTCTCCATAAATAATACTATAAGCACCTTCAACGCAATATTCACAAATAAAAGCATCATCATTTTCATTTGCTAAAATTCTTCTTTGTGGATTCTCCACTTCATTGCAAAAACTACATTTTCTAGGCATTATTTTTACCCCTATAGACAGGAATTCCGCGCTTTGTTTCTAATATAAAATGGCACATTTTTTTAACATTTTCACTTTCTTGATTTTCAAGCAAATTTTTAGCATTTTCTTTTAAGTCTCCTTGCCTAAATAAAGTTTTAAAAGCTCTGCTAAGTCTATCTACTTCATCTTTATCAAAACGACGACGAATACCTACTAAATTTAAACTTCTAATACTTGCACGATTTCCTTCTGCTAAACAAAACGGTACTATATCCTGAGAAAGTGCACTTGCTCCTGCTATCATACAACCCTCGCCTACTTTGACAAATTGATGAATAGGTGTAAGCCCGCCTACAACCGTAAAATCTCCAAGCTCTACATGTCCTGCTAAAGTTGCATTATTAGCTAAAATAATATTATTACCTAAAAGACAATCATGAGCAATATGACAATAAGCCATAATAAAAGCATTATGGCCTATACGAGTAAAACCATCTCCTTTAGCTGTACCTGAATTTATCGTTGCAAATTCTCTAATAGTTGCATTTTTTCCTATAACAACACCGCTTTTTTGCTCTTCTTTATAAGATATGTCTTGAGGAATATCGCCTACTATAGCATAAGAAAATACACGAGAATGATCACCTATAGTTGTATCTGAAAGAATTCGAGCACCTTGTTTGATGACAACATCATTACCTATTTTAGTATCTTTACCTACATAAGCATAAGCTTCTATTACAACATCATCACCAAGTTGTGCGCCCTCTTCAATCACCGCGCTTGGATGAATTTTTTTCATTATTTATCCACTATCATAGCTTTAAGCTCGGCCTCTGCAACTAAATTTCCATCTACAAAAGCTTGCCCTTTAAAAATCCACATATTACCACGATTTTTAACCACGCTCATTTCATAATCAAGCCTATCTCCAGGACGCACAGGATTTCTAAATTTTGCTCCATCTATACCTGTGAAATAAACTACTTTACTTTTTGGATCCACTTTATCTTCCATGCTTTCAAAAGCTAAAACTCCGCCTGTTTGAGCCATACCTTCTAAAATCAAAACTCCAGGATAAATAGGATGTTCTGGAAAATGCCCCATAAAAACATGGTCACTTATACTGATGTTTTTATATCCTCGAACCACTTCTTTAACTTTTAATTCTGTAATTTTATCTACTAGTAAAAAAGGATAACGGTGCGGTAAGATTTCTTGAATTTGCATTACATCTATCATTATTAAATTAACCTTGAAAACAATTAAAAATTTTATTATATAAAAAAATCATTAAAAATTACATTAACAAAAAAAGTTTTTCTTAATAAATTTCTTAAATTTCTACAAGCACCTCTTGATTATCATGATAAATTTCACTTTTTGCTATCACTTCATATCTTGAAGGTAAAATATTTTCAAGGATGATAATAGGGCTAAGATTATAAGTTCCAAACAATTTATTACGCCATTTAGTTTCTGCTTGCACACTCAAAGGTCTTTTTAAAAAATCTTCAAAATTTTTCCATTTGTTTTTAAAAAATGCATTAAAACGCCAAAATTCAACAAAAACCATTTCATCTTTAGTGCTTCTATAAAAGCCTTCTTTTAAATTTTGTTTTAAATTTTCCTCATCCAAAGAAAATCTTGTATAAGCGTTTTTAAAATGCGAATAAAATAAAATATGAGATTTAACAGGCTTTTTATCTAATTTTATTAAAGCACTTAAAAGACGATAATTTAAAAATTTCTCTCTTAAAATTTCAAATTTTATACCTTTTTTTTCCCATAAAACTACTTTTTTATAAAGAGCTATTCTTGCTTCTATACTTGCAGGTAAAATTTGCTTATTTGCAGGAGACATTAATTCATCAATAAAATTCTTATCTTGTTTTTGTTTTTTAAGCCCATAAATACAACCACAATAGTTTTGATGATAAAGCATTTCTTTTTTTGCTAAAGCAAACTGCCTTTGAGTGCCGCCATTTTTACGAAAATCAGGAGCTAAAAACTCTACTCCATAAGGCTCACATTCCTTTTGTAAAGCATTTTTTAACTGTTCTAAATCTTTTTTAGGGCTGGTTAAAAGGGTAGTAGTAAGCTTTTTTTCTCCTATTTTAGCAGCAAATTTAACACTAGATCCCATTCTTACATCAAAGCAAATTTCACACCTTGCACCTTTTTCAGGCTCATTTTCATAACCACGCACAGCATTAAGCCATTTTTCATACTCATACTCACCTTTATAAAGCTTGATACCAAGTTTATCACAAGATCTTTTTACATCTAAAAATCTTAGTTCGTATTCGCTTAAAGGATGGATATTTGGATCATAAAAATACCCTATGATTTTTTCATTAGGATAAGTTTTTCTAAGTTCTTCAACAAAATAATGACTATCTACGCTACAACAAATATGCACTAGCATTAAAGACTTTCAAGCACTTTTAAAGCATGATCTTTCACACGCACATTGCTATAAATTTGAGCAATCTTACCTGTTTCATCGACAACAAAAGTAGAGCGGATAAGACCTTCGTATTCTTTTCCGTAATTTTTCTTAAGTCCCCAAACTCCATAAGCTTTAGCAACTTCTTTTTCACTATCGCTAAGTAAAATATGCTTTAAATCAAATTTAGAGATGAATTTTTCATGACTTGTCACACTATCAGGACTGATACCAATAATCACTGCATTTTTATCATTAAATTTATCATAATTTGCACTAAAATCACAAGCTTCTGTAGTACAACCTGGGGTATTATCTTTTGGATAAAAATACAAAATCACCTTTTTGCCAATAAAATCTTTTAAGGCTATTTTTACCCCGTCTTGATTTAAAAGCTCAAATTGAGGTGCTTTATCTCCTATGTTTAAACTCATTTACTTGCCTTTGCTTTGATAGCTTCAACGCTTTCTCCACCAAAGCCTATGTCATAATTTTCTACATCTTCTAAAACCACCACAACTCTTTCTTTGCTTTTATTATATTTTTTACTTAAAAGCTCAGTAATATCAGCTATAAGTTCTGCTTTTTGCTCTTTGCTTAAAGCCGGTTTTGCTAATTTAATATTTACTAATGGCATTGTTTCTCCTTTTTAACGATAATTTTTTATAATTATTTCAAAAAATACCTAATATTTTTTTTAACAAAAAACCTTAATTTAATAAAAGCTTATTGTTAGTATATTTTTGATAAAATCCCGATTTATTCTTAAAATAATATTTTTTAAGAAATAAACAACTATAAAAGGTAAAAAATGATCTCAGCAGATAAAATTTGGATGGATGGAAAATTAGTTGATTTTAAAGATGCAACTTTACACTTTTTAACCCACTCTTTGCATTATGGCAATGCTGTTTTTGAAGGAACTAGAGCCTATAAAACAGATAAAGGATTGGCAATTTTCAGACTTGAAGATCACACCAAAAGACTTTTAGAGTCTGCAAAAATTACTCTTTTAAATTGTCCTTTTTCTCAAAAAGAGCTTGAAAATGCACAAATTGAACTATTAAAAGCAAACAATTTTAAAAGCAATGTCTATATCCGCCCTTTGATCTTCTTAGGCGATGGAGTTATGGGACTTTATCATATAAAAGCTCCTGTAAGAGTTGGGATTGCAGCTTGGGAATGGGGTGCTTACCTTGGAGAAGAAGGTTTAGAAAAAGGCATAAAAGTAAAAATTTCGTCTTTTGCAAGAAATAGTGTTAAATCATGCATGGGAAAAGCTAAAGCAAGTGCGAATTATCTTAACTCTCAAATTGCAAAATTTGAAGCTATTGAAGCAGGCTATGAAGAAGCTTTGATGCTTGATGAAGAAGGTTTTATCGCAGAAGGAACAGGAGAATGTTTCTTTATTGTAAAAGATGGGGTTTTAATCACACCTCCAAATGATTTTTCTTTAAAAAGCATTACTCAAGATACAGTGCTTAAAATCGCTCATGATCTTGGTGTCACTGTGCTTCGCCAAAGAATTTCAAGAGATGAAGTTTACACTGCTAATGAAGCATTTTTCACCGGAACAGCCGCTGAAATCACACCTATTAACAATATTGATGCAAGAATAATAGGAAATGGTTTAAGAGGATCTGTAACTAAAAAACTTCAAGATGCTTATTTTGATGTAGTTTATGGACGCAATCAAAAATACGCATCTATGCTAACTTATATTTAAAAAAGGAAATAAATGCCAGCTGATTTGAATGATTATTTCAATAAAAAAAATGGAAATTCTAACAATAACGGAAACAACAACCGTCAAAATTTCAATTTCAAAACACCAGAATTTAATTTTAAAGGTTTTGGAAAATTCTCTCCGCTTATTTATGGGGTGATTATTATTATCTTATTTTTAATCGTTGCAAAACCTTTTATGGTAATAAATTCTGGAGAAATGGGGATTAAATCAACAACAGGTAAATATGACCCAAATCCATTAGAACCAGGACTTCACTTTTTCTTACCTTTTGTACAAAAAATAACCATAATCGATACTAGAGTAAGACAAATCAACTATGCTTCTATAGAGGGAAGTAATGAAAATTTATCTTCAGGTTCAGGTGTAATTAATAAAAATAGTATTTCTGTACTTGACTCTCGTGGATTGCCTGTATCTATTGATGTTACAGTACAATACCGCTTAAATCCTTTGCAAGTTCCTCAAACTATAGCTACTTGGAGCTTAAATTGGGAAAATAAAATTATTGATCCAGTTGTTCGTGATGTAGTGCGAAGTGTTGTAGGAAAATACACAGCCGAAGAACTTCCTACTAATCGTAATACAATAGCCACTCAAATAGAAGAAGGTATAAGAAAAACCATAGAAGCCCAACCAAACGAACCTGTAGAACTTCGCGCTGTACAACTTAGAGAAATTATTTTACCTTCAAAAGTAAAAGAACAAATCGAACGCGTGCAAATTGCAAAACAAGAGGCTGAAAGAACTAAATATGAAGTAGAAAGAGCTAATCAAGAAGCCTTAAAAAAAGCTGCCTTAGCTGAAGGGGAAGCAAATGCAACTATAATCAGTGCCAAAGGTAAAGCTATGGCTGTTAAGATAGAAGCAGATGCACAAGCTTATTCTAATAAAGAAATCGCAAACAGCTTAAACACTCCTTTACTAAATTTAAAGCAAATTGAAACTCAAAAAGAATTTAATGAAGCTTTAAAAGTCAATCAAGATGCTAAAATTTTCTTAACTCCAGGTGGAGCAGTACCAAACATTTGGGTTGATACCAAAGATGCTAAAAAGCAAAGTTCTGCCAACATGAACTAAAAGGATACGCAAGTGGAAAAACTAAGAGAAATCGTGCTTTTTTACACTACTCATTTATATTTAGTAGATTATATGCTGATTTTATTAGTTTTTTTTCTCTTCACTTGTGTTTTACTTCTTTGTGTATTTTTACGCCATAGACCTATAGCAGCACTTTTTATTATTGCATTTGATATTATTGTTTGTTTTTTAGTTTATATCTATGGGTATAAACTAATAGACAATGAAGTAAGAACTCGGAAAACCGCTATTACGGATCAAAAAATAATACAAAGTTCAAATGATTTAATTGTTGATTTTAACATTACAAATAATTCAAAAAATAATTTTAAAGAATGTAAAATTACAGCTAAAATTTTTGCGGATAAAATACCTAATGATAATATCATAGAAGAATATAAAAAGAAATTTATCCCTTTTAGACAAAAAAGTAGAGAAATTAAAGATCTAAAGAAAAATGCAACCCAATTTCAAAGAATTGCTTTCGAAAATTTTAACTATGAAAATAACTATACCATACGCTTAGTTTCGGAGTGTTTTTAATGCATTTTACAATTTTTCATATTATAGCTTTTATCATTTTACTTATTTGCTTTGCCTTGATTTGTATTTTAATCTTTCTAAAAGTTAAACAGAAAGAAATGGCTTTGATTTCTTATACCATAGCTACTATTTTTACCGCACTTTTGATATATTCTATTTTTCTAACAATCAATCAATTCACCACTCAAGCCGATCTTAGCAAACTAACCTACACAAGAGATCTAAGACATGAAAGTGTTATCGTAAGCGGAAAGGTTCAAAATCTTACTAAATTTGAAATCAGAAAATGCTATTTGATACTTAGCATATTAAATCAAAAAAAAGTAGGGGGAGAAATTTTCAATGATAAAAATATTCGCAATGCCAAAATGCAAAATACAAGTGTTTCTTACACTATAGAAATTATAGACAAACTTCCAGGTAATACTTATAAAGAATTTAGAGCCAGTGTTCCTTTTCCTCCAAGTTTTGATAACCCTGAATTTTATCACACTCTAAAATGTATTTGATTTAGAAAATACTTAATATTGACAATTAGAATTTCTCTATACCACATTTCATTAAATCTTAAAGAATTAAACATATATTATTTTATATAGATAACTAGCTTTTTAGCTAGTCATCTAAGATTAAAACCTCTTCTTCTTAACATCTTCTAAGATATTATTAGCTATATCACTTACTGTACTAGAAATAATAGCTGATT
>NZ_RYYM01000039.1:0-2054 GCF_004379075.1 Campylobacter sp. US25a | reverse complement strand
GCTCTCTTTACCCACATAAACATTTTCAAATACTATTTTACCCTCATCATCACTCATAGCCTTTGCCACCACTCTATTAAAGCGATGATTATAAACATAAATTTCCTTATTTTTTAAAGCTTCTCCATTCTTAGCAAGAAAGCATTCATTGATTTCTATTTTTATATTTAAGGTATTAGCTATGGGTTGTATTCTGATTATAGTTGGATTTTTTTCTTGAGCTTTTTTATAACTTTGCTCATCTTTATCTAAATAATAAGGAAAACTTAGCATCAAAAGAATGGTTTTAAAATAAGCACTATTAATATCACTTATTTCTTTACAAAGCTTTTCTGCTTCATCTTCATTTAACACTCTTAATTCTATATATTGATGAGTGATGAGATAATTGATGATTTTGTGCATTTTTTCATCTAATTTTTCCTCTAAATATTTTTCTTTGGCTTCTTGTTTTTTTAATTCCTCATCTTCATCGCCAAAAATCCGATCATTAATAAAACCCGCCACAAGTGTTCCCACTACTGCACCCACCACTGTCCCAACAATAGGAATTTCTGATCCGGCAATAGCTCCTATTCCAATTCCTGTAAAGACTCTACCAATTATACCTACTCCTGTTCTAATAGTTATCTTTTTGCCTGTCTCTTTTGCTACTTGCTTGATAGCAAAACTTGTTGCTACACTTTTAGTAACTACATACCCTGTTGCCCCCTCTATTAAAAGTTCTTTTGCTATTTTTTCATTGGATTTTTGTTCTAGTTTTTTATAAAGAATATTAAAGATTCCAAAATTAACTTTTATAAGTCGAGAGCCAACTTGCTTGCCTAATTTGTCACTTGTATCAAATAAAACTTTGATTTTTTCTTGACTATAAGCACCAGCAGCACCGACTGAATTTGAAAATATCTGTCCCGCTACTCCAAAATCTTTTTCTTGTGATTGTGTTTTTAATTGTGATACATTAGAGTCTAATACTACTTGTAAGCTAGAGTATATATTTTCATTTGTCATTTTGTATTTTCCTCAATTCCTCAATTTTTAAAAAATCCAAATCAAATCGTGGTGAGATTTTGCTATGCCTACTCTTAAAAAATTCATAGTTTTTCAAATCAATTTTGCTTAAATATTCTTGCGTTTGGGGTTTTATTATTGCATATAATTCTTGGATATTATTGCTTCTGAGTGGATCTAAAAACGAATATGCATTATAAATTTCCTCGCCAAATTTAGATATGGTTACGCTATCGGCATAAATAGCAGTAAATGTGTGTGAAAAATAACAAAAATAAAAACTTCCAATCTCAAAAATTTTATCTTTGCCGACAAATTTCTTTACAATAAGGTCTTTATTTGTGGCATAAATTTCTTTTGTGTTGAGTGTCCGCAAAATTTCCATAAGATAACCAAACATAACAACCATAAATATAAGGCTTATTATACCGAATAATACTATATCCCAAATCCCTTTATCAAAAGCTTGATATAGCTTTTTAATTGCTATATAAAAAATCCAAATAAACCCACATAACACACCAATCCTAAAACTCCATAAAATGATAGTCCATAATACAAGTAATGGCGTGTTTTTATACCGCAATTTCCAAATAATTTCATCTTTGCATTTTTTATTCTCCAAATTCTCTATCCTTTTTCTCTTTTCTGAGTTCCATTGCTTCTTTAAGGAAAGTGGTATTAATTTTGTTATAACCGCTTACATGTGAAATAATTTTTTCAAATTCTTCATCACCTAAGCTTAATAAATAAGGCATTACATGAGGCTTTATAATGGCATTAATTCTTCCAAAACAACCTTTTGTTGGATCATCGCCATCACTGAATAAACCAGGTTCAAGGTATTCTTTGGCCTTATCTCCGAAGGTGTATATCACTATATCTCCTGGATTTGCTATGGATGGAACTGACGAACTACGATAATACACAAAAAAAGTTCCTAAAGGAAAAACCAAATCATTTTTAATATAATACTCAATCACAAGTTTTTCTTTTGTGATATAAATTCTTTTAATATTTGCCATTTGATAGATATTTTTTAC
>NZ_RYYM01000038.1:0-2056 GCF_004379075.1 Campylobacter sp. US25a | reverse complement strand
TTTAATTCCTCATCTTCATCGCCAAAAATCCGATCATTAATAAAACCCGCCACAAGTGTTCCCACTACTGCACCCACCACTGTCCCAACAATAGGAAAGCTCGAGCCTATAGCTGCTCCAGTTGCTGCACCTGCGGCAATACGAGAAAGTATGGATACGCCAGCTCTAGCTGCGATATTAGATGCTACTCTTGAGCTAGCTATCTTAGTTGCAGCATTAGAAGCAACCCTGCTAGTTTGAGTTAAGGCTTGTTTGGCAACATATTCACTATATTTACTTAATGGAGTTTCATCTATAAATATACTGATACCAACACCAACGCTTGTTTCAGTCAAAGCCCTTACATTGGATTTTCCCTCTGCTTTAGACAGAAAAAAATTCAATATTCCAAAATTCACTACTGTTATTTTATGACGCATGGTTTTCCAAAACAAAGAATCAGCTTTTATATCTAAACTTTTTATCCCTTTTTCAAAAGCCTCAGTAGCAAAACCTCCTGCAATGCCTAGTCCGTAAGGAGCAACATCTCCAAATGCTCCTAAATCCCTTTTATCACTAGGAGTGTTTTGAGTTTCTTTGGAATAAAGCTCTAAACTTCCATAAATATTTTCATTCATCTTTTTTCTCTTTTCTGAGTTCCATTGCTTCTTTAAGGAAAGTGGTATCAATGTCGTTATAACCGCTTACATGTGAAATGATTTTTTCAAATTCTTCATCACTTAAGCTTAATAAATAAGGCATTACATGAGGTTTTATAATGGCATTAACTTTTGTGTAAAGGCTATTTTCTATCCGAGAATCAGGATCAGTACTAAAAATAACATCGGGTTCGCGGTGTTCTTTAACTTTATCTCCGAAGGTGTATATCACTATATTCCCTGGATCTAGCATAGGTGCAAATGGCAAACTACGAGAATATATAAAAAAAGTTCCTAAAGGAAAAACCAAATCATTTTTGATATAATACTCAATCACAAGTTTTTCTTTTGTGATATAAATTCTTTTAATATTTGCCATTTGATAGATATTTTTTACAAGTATATATAACCCAAAAAGAAACATAAAAAAAACTATAAACCATTTATAATCTATTTCTTTGTTAAATATTCTAGGAAACAAATAAAGTGCAAAACACAAAAATACAATATTTGTTATCCAAAAAAGCAAAAATCCAATATGTTTTTTTCTTTCAAAAACAATTTCATCTTGAGTGTTTTGCTCTTTGATTTCTGTGTTATTGTTTGTTTGGCTCATTTTTATCCTTTAAATAAGTTTTAATCTCTTGTATATAAAAAATACTTTCATTCATCCTTTTTCTCTTTTCTGAGTTCCATTGCTTCTTTAAGGAAAGTAGTATTAATTTCGCTAAAACCGCTTACATGTGAAATGATTTTTTCAAATTCTTCATCACTTAAGCTTAGCAAATAAGGCATTACATGGGGCTTTATAATGGCGTTAATTCCTTCACAAAAACCTTTTGTTGGATCATCGCCAGCACTCAACAAACCAGGTTCAAGGTGTTCTTTGATTTTATCTCCAAAGGTGTATATCACTATATGTCCTGGAGAAAGCGCAAATGACATGTGACGATAATACACAAAAAAAGTTCCTAAAGGAAAAACCAAATCATTCTTAATATAATACTCAATCACAAGTTTTTCTTTTGTGATATAAATTCTTTTAATATTTGCCATTTGATAGATCGCTCGTGCAAATACATATATGATTAAAAGAGACATAAAAAAAGCTACAAACCATTTAAAATCCTTAGTATTGTCAAATACCCTAGGGAGCCAATAAAGAAAAAAACATAAAAGTGCAATATATGTTATCCAATAAAGCAAAAACGAAGGTATATCCTTTTTTCCTTCCCAAATGATTTCATCTTGAGTATCTTGTTCTTTGATTTCTGTGTTATTGTTTGTTTGGCTCATTTTTATCCTTTAAATAAGTTTTAATCTCTTATATATAAAAAATACTTTCATTCATCTTTTTTCTCTTTTCTGAGTTCCATTGCTTCTTTAAGGAAAGTGGTATCAATGTCGTTATAACCGCT
>NZ_RYYM01000037.1:0-2293 GCF_004379075.1 Campylobacter sp. US25a | reverse complement strand
GATGAAAAATATACAGGACAAAGTTACTGATGAATCCTAAAGAACTTATCTCTCAAATCAAAGACTATGCTAATATAGCAGATGCTAGTTATGCTATGCTTGATTTAATCGATGAGAATGATGAAAAAGGTTTTTTTGATAGTGCTTTTACTCCTCCTTTGTGGCTTTATGCAGATGGGATAAAGTTAGGGTATGAGATAGAAGATAAACATATTCAAAATGAATCTTCAAAAAGTTTAATTTTAAAAAATAAACGTGAAATAGGAGATCCTACAGCTTATGCTACCATTATAGAAGCTAGATTTTCTGCTGATCTTGTCTTTAAAAAACCTAGAAAAGACAATGAAGCTTTAGATGAGGATCAAGTTATTGGAAATAAAGCTCAAAGCTTTATTTATAGAAAAAAAGAAGACAAAGAAGCAAAAGATCAAAAAAATCTACTGGCTTTAAATTTTAAGGAACAAAAAGAATATCCTGATAATTTCAGATATCATCTTAGCCCACGCACTAAAAACTTTGTATCTCGTTATGAAGTTATAGATCATGTAAAAAATACTAGTATTAGTGGTTATTCTCATACTGTTTTTAAAGATACAAGTAAAAATGATAATACTTATATCTTGGCTTTTCGTGGCACTGAAACAGGTGGAACACAGCTATTAAAAGATGCATTTTTTACAGATGGTTGTATAGCTTTGGGACTTGGAATTCCACAAGTGGTGTCTTTGATGAATTATAGTAATGAAGTTTTAAAAATCATTAGAGAAAAGCATGGGAATGATGATTTTAAAATAGATGTTGTGGGGCATTCTTTAGGAGGACATTTGGCTCAATGTTTTTGTATCTTTGGGCAAAAAAAATATATTCAAAAACTTTATACTTATAATGGAGCTGGTATAGGAGGTGCTGTAGCAAGTCTTATAAATATTTTTATTAGAGCTGTTAGGGTTGTTTTTAAATTATTAGTTAAAGGAATTAAAAAACTTTTTGGCTTTGGTATGACTAGAAAAACTTTAGATAATTGCTCTAAAGTTTTAAATATAGAAAATGGAACCGATGGCTTGATCGAAGAATGTAAAAATTCACAAGGACAAATAGATCAAAAAAGACTTGATGAATGTGCTTTAAATATAAAACAAGCAAGTAAAGGTAAAACAAGTATAGAAATACATCATATAGAAACTATAGCTAAACCTATCCCTAATAAAGAAGATTTTTCACAAGAATATAGACAAGCACTAGAGCCCTCAAGATCTGTGATAGCTGATTTGGGTTATAAATATGGCTTAGATATTAAAGATAAGTTTGATTATAAAAATACAGACAAGTTGCATTTAATTCATATAGGAGAGCTTGAAAAAAATTATTTGCTAACTAGCCATTTTATGTATAATATAGTTTGGGCGAGTTATTTTTATGAGCATTTAGTAAAAAATAATGAAAATATCAAAGAATTTAAAAAGGATATTGCCTGTGCTATGGATTATCTAAATTCTTATGCACAAAATTTAATTGACTTAAGTGAGAAAAATAAGCTTTTATCAGGAGATCAAATAGATATCCAAGATGAAAATCAAAATTATATTAGTGTAGTATTGGATAAAATTTTTAATAACTTGTGTAAAAATAGCGTATATAACAAGAAAGAATTTAATCTTATTTATAAAGATATACAAGAGTTGTTTTATGTAAGTGAATATAAAAATGTAAATAAATTTGTTATTCCTGATTCTTTTTTGGTTTTGGAAGCTATGCAAATTTATATAAAAATACTTGATAAATCTATATTAGAAAAACTATCTAATAATGACTTCGAGCAAGATTTAGATCATGCTGAAGCAGTTTATAAGTGGTTGCCTTTTATTGTTAAAGATAAAAATAATCAAAAAATACTTACAGAAGATAATATAGGGGAAGTCTTAAATTATAATTCCGACTGCTTTAAATGTCTTAGTTTAAGAAATGATTTGGATTTTTTTCAAGCTAGAAAAAAGCAAATGATTAATTTGATTTATGAAAATAATTGCACAAGTTATTATCTTAATAAAAACCAACCCATTAAAACAAAAGTAAAATTTAATTCTTCAAGTTCGACTATATTTGTTAATTTATCAAAAGAAGAAGTTTTTATTTTTGCTAATTGTAGGGATTTGATTGATTGTGATGAGATTTATAAAAGAGTGGCTAGTAAAGTAGGTGTTACTTTTGAAGAACTTCAAAACTATCAAGCTTATATCTTCCTAAACTCCACTCTCCTTACAGGCTCAAATGAACTTCCTAATAATCCTTTTTA
>NZ_RYYM01000036.1:0-3133 GCF_004379075.1 Campylobacter sp. US25a | reverse complement strand
AAGTTCAAATTTAGTATCTTTAATTTTTTTTAACTCTTCTTTAAGAATTAAATTGCTTAAAGCATTAAGATTTTTATCAAAGAGTTCTTTTTGAGTAGGATTAAAAGTCATTGAAAATCTCCTTGTTTCCCCAATTTTCTATGCAGTTTTTTATAATTTCATTTTGTTTTTCAAGATAACCCAGGCCTTGTATAAACCAATTTTTTTGAGTAGTTAAAAAATCAATAAGAGAAATTTTTTGCTTATTTTCGTTTAAAACTTGATATTTTAAAATATCGCATTCATTATGATAATACAAGGCTTGAGTGAGTTCATTATAAAGTTTTAATGATTTAAATTCTTTAAATAATTTAAGTAGATTTTGCTTGATTTTTTCTAAAGTATGAATATTTTTTTCTGATTTTTTAAGTTCAAAATCTAGTTTTTTTAATTCATTTTTGCATTTTTTAATATAATTATCAGATTTGGATATATAGCTTTTTAAAAGATTTTCTGTTTTTTGAATTTTTTCAATTATATTTTTTTTATCTAGTTTTTTAGGCAAAGGAAATGGTTTGTTTAAATTTTGTGTTAGCAAATTTTCACATACCCAAGAAAAAGGTTTTTCTATAGTTCCTTCTATTCTAGCTCCACCTTCAGTACAATTGTAGGTGTTGATATCAAGCTTTTCTTTTGCAAAAAAGATATTACGCTCAAAAGCTTGGCGGAATAAATTCCAAGTTAGCTGTGTTCTAACTTTTCCTTTACCACCATAGGCTATAGTATAAGCTTCTCCGCGTATTTCTTCTCCTTGATTGCCATAAATGTGTTCTTTAGGATGAGAACTTCCATCCTCTGCGTAAGCTAAATCTTGCCCAATAAAGATAATATTTTCATGTCTTAAGGCAGCTGCAAGTTCGTAGATCATATTAGAAACACTAGCTCCACATCCTAAATATCCAAAATCATCAAGTTTTAAAGATCCTGCAGAAAGTAATGGACGATGAACCAACATGTAATTTCTATTGTCTCGTTCTAAGAATTCAATAACCTCACGATGGACAACTGAGGCAATTATAAATAATATATCTTTATTAAATTCTCCAAAATTATTATCAAAACATTTAGAAACTATATCATCTCTTTCCATCATACAAACATAATCGGGCTTAATATTATATTTAGCTAATATAGGATAAGCGCTATCAGCAGAGTAAATTGTAGCATTATTTTGATATTTTTTTAACATAGGGAGTTGTTTTATAAGAGAAGGACCAGTGGAAACTATGATAGCGTTTTTAGTTTTCATTCTTTGTTGTTTTAAAAATTGCTGAAAAACGCTATTGTTTAGAAGTTTTGGTATGTTGTCTAGAGTTTGTTTAATGCCTATTAAAGAATCTCTAGGGTCGTTTCCACGATTTAAAACCATGAAACGAATTATTTCTATCATTTCTTGATTGAGTTTATGTATTTCTTGATAATGTAATCTTGTGTAAAAATCGCTGTGAATATGTAAAGTGTAGATTTTGGTTGTGTTTTGTATATATGGATAATTAAAAAGAGTGGTTAATTGCGCTGTTGTTAAGCCTTTAGCATGAAAAAGTATTAATTTTTCATTTTTTAATTCTTGGGTAAAATCAAAAAGATGAAAAGCAAGAGCCAAAATTTCAAGTTCATCTTCAAAAATGATGATGTGTTTATGGTTTTTATTTTCACATAAAGCTTTATAAAGCATACCATTTCCAAAACCATAGAAGAATAATACAGGATATTTATCATATTCATTTTTTAAAAGAGTTAAATTTTCTAAAAGTTCTTGATTGGGATTTTTATAAAGCATGATCTTATCTTTTATGAAATTAATTCCATTTTCATTTTGTAGTATTTTAAACTCAATTTTTTCTAAGCTACGCAGTTTGTAGGCTAATATTTGATCTACCTCAAATAAAGCTTGAGTATTTTTTAAAAAAATATTATTCATTTAAATTTACCTTGCAGTTTCTCTTGCCATTTTTGAAGTTTTCTTGCTTTAAGTTCATTTTCCAAAGGAAGAATATTTTTAAGTAATGTTTTTTCTTGTGCTTCTATATGTCCATAAATCATTTGTATATATCGTATATGTTCTTTGATCCAAAGTAAAGATTTATTAAAACTATCTTCTGGTGTTTTTGGATTTAAAACATAAATTCTAGCAAGGTTTAGCTCAAATTGGATTAAAAGTGCTTTTAAAATTTCATAGAAATCTAAATTAGTTTTGATATGTTCAATTTCTAATTTAAATTGATCAATGTATGCGAATATAAGTTTAAATTTTTTCTTGCTTTCTTCTAGATTTAAATCAGTTAATAATAAATATTCTTTTTCTATGTTAAGATAAGTAGCTTCAATTTCTTTTTTAAATTCTTGACAATGTTTAATACTTTTATAAATTCTATAATAAGCTTTAAGCATTAATTCGTTTTGTTTGCAATGGTTTAAAGGTTTAATGTTAGGGAAAGGCTTTTGAATGTTTTTTTCAAGCAGTATTTCACATACTTCTTTAAAAGGTTTTTCTATAGCTCCTTCTATTCTAGCTCCACCTTCAGTACAATTGTAGCTTGTAGAAAATACATTTTTTGCTATTAGTGTTTCGATATATTGTTTGAAGTATAACCATACGGTATGTGTTGTTACAAAACCCTTGCCCCCATATGCTAAAATATTGAATTTATCTTTATACATTTCAGATTCAAATGTGGCGGAATTTTGATAATCTTTAGGATGCGAATCCCCATTATCAGCGTAGGCTAAATCTTGCCCTATTAAGATAATATTTTTATGTTTTAAATTCATTGCAATTTCATAGTTCATATAAGCCACAGTTGGACCACCTCCAAGGTAGCTAAATTGACTAAGCATTGAATAATATAAAAAAGATGAATTTTTTGAAACTAATATATAATTCCTATTATTTTTTTCTAAATATTCAATAGTATTTGGATGAACAAGGGAAGTGCAGATAAATAATATATCTTTATCAAATTCTCCAAAATTATTGTTAAAAAATTCAGAGGTTAATGCTGTTCTTTCTAGCATACAAACATAATCAGGTTTAATATTATGTTTAGCTAAAATAGGATAAGAAGAATCTGCACAAAATATCGTAGCTTTATTG
>NZ_RYYM01000035.1:0-3294 GCF_004379075.1 Campylobacter sp. US25a | reverse complement strand
CATACAGAACTTGCAGAATCTAAATATAGTGACTTTCAAACAGATTGTGAAGTAAAAGCAGGTAATCAAATCCTCCACCAAGTAGGCGATACTCAAATTGTTACTAAGGGAGATTGTGTTATTATTAAAGCAGGTGGAGTTGAAGTAACTATAGACTCTAATGGGCTTGTGGTTAGAGGTGGAGAGATTAAGGCAGAGTAAAATAAATTAAAGGAGTTCTTATGCAAAAGTTTTTAATAGTTTTAGGATTGTGTTTAATGTTAGCCATTAGTGCTAATGCTCAATCCCCAAAAGAAGCTAAACCTAGCTTTGATTGTGCTAAAGCAAGTACAAAAGTAGAAAAGATGATTTGTAATGATGAAAGTGGGGAGTTACAAAAACTTGATAGATTATATTCTAAACTCTATTTTTCAATACTAAAGAGTATCCCAAAAGATACAAAAGAGGGGCAAGAGACAAAAAAACAAATGCAAAAATTTGCTAAAAATTTTATAGATTATAGAGACAATATGCGTTGTTTTTTATTGGCAAAAAATGATGATGAAAAAGAAGTGGAAGAAGTATTTAACAAAGGACGCGAAAATGGAATAATGTATGAAAATCTTGACTCGGTTCATTTTGGTTTTAAACCACATCATTACAAGCCTTGTATAGCAAGGGTTTATAAAATGGGAATTTTATTGCTTAGCACCAATACTATCATAGATACAAGTTTTCTCATAGACAAAGATACTTTTTATACTTGCAAGGGCAATATGATACTCGATATTTTTTCTATTAAAGGTTTAGCAAAGTTTAGATTTTACAATAAATTGTTTCCACAAGGATATAAAGAAACCATTATAGAAGCCTCCAAAGCATTACAGGAATTAAGCTCAAATGGTCGCTATACTCAAGTATGTGCGTTTGAAGATGAGGGATTTATATGCACAAATGGAGGGTGTGAGTTTGATTTAGATGAAATGCAAACTAGAGTTATTCAGCCACTTGATAATTTTATTCAAAATATAGATTTTAGGAAACTAAATGCCAATTAAGATAACAAATTTAAGCTATGAGGAATTTTATAATAAACTTTTTAGTCTATTAAGGTTGGTTGAAGGGATTAGAACAAAGATTTATGCTGATAGTGCAGATGATCCAAAAATTACCATTGGTATAGGATTTAATATTGACGAAGATAAATGGAGAAATGTTATTTTGATGTATAAAGCAGGGATTTTGCAATACACAGACTTAGAAAATGGCGTCTATACCCTAGCTAATATACTAGGCAAACAATCACAATCTATGCAAATTCTCATTAATACAACTTCTAAAGAAATAAAAGATAAGATTAATGAATATAAGGCAAGTAATAAAATTCAAAAAAATACCTATCAAACAGGTAAAAACCCAAATCAAAATATGATTAATTTACAAAAAGATATCAATGCCATTTTGCAAAATAATATAAAAATCTACAACCAAAATCTTGAAAATATCAACCAAAAACTTAATGAAAATATAGTTTTTGAGCTTACAGATAACGAAGCAATAGAAGTTAAAAATATCATCAGTTTTAGTGAAATTAGGGCACTAAGACACAAATTAAACAAATGGAATGCAAATTATCTTACTTCTTTTAGTAAGACAGAATTAACCAATCCACAAGAGTTTATTCCCTTATTGTCTATTTATTATCAGCGTCCAGCAAGATTTAACCCAGAGAGTGGACTCATCTTGCTTCAAAAAGCCCTTAAAGATAAGAATAGATTCTTAGCGTGGTTTTCTGTGCGTTATTATGCTGATATACGACAATTCAAAAACCCTTATTATTCTCGCAGAATCCAAGAAGCCGCTATGTTTGGCTTAAGCAATAAGAATCAAAATAATAATATTGAATATTTTTCAACAAGTCTTGATATTTTCTCTTATCTTAATTTTAACTTTAGAGAAGCCAATGCCAAGCAAGGACTGAAGTTGCCAGATAAATACACTTACCTTTCTTTTATGCAAACTTATGATAAATGCAAAGAAGTTGATGAAAAAGCAGAGTATCTCTTAAGAGAATACAATACATATCATACTAAAGATAAGCACTATTATTCTTATGTTGCTAAAGAAGAATTTCAGGGTATAGCTGATATTCTCTCCCCCTATCTATCCTACCTAAACACCCTCACTCAAAAAAATTTTAGCTTAGATAATATTTATTGTATTGCTAATTATTGTGAGAATTTAGGTGCTAATAAATTGGATAATGTTGCCTTGCTTAATAAAACTTTAAGACAAAAGTTTGAAAAACTAGAAGCAAATACACCCCATAATATTCTTATACTCTATCCAAATCCCACTCCATCTATTATACAAATAGAACAACCTAAAAATACTTTTATTACTTTACTTATAGGAGCAAAAGCAAAAATAGATTGTTCTAAATTAATAGAAGATCAATGTGAGCTAATGTATTTAAAATATGATCCAACACAAGAAGAACAACAAGCAATTAATCCACAAGCTTTTTCTTGTAGCACCCAAGAAGAACTTATTTTAAAAAAAGAAGATGAAATATACTTTAAAACAGTAAAAAACAATATATCATATTTTATTAATAAAAACGATGGAATTTTAAAAGTTGCTCTTACTGGCAATGAAGAAAATGCTATAGAATTATACAGTTTTGCTAAAGAAAACCAATTTAAAATTTTACAAGATAAAGCCTCAAAGATGCTAAAAATCTATTTAAAACTAGAAAGGTATAGTAGCGAAGAGATTTTATCGCATAGAGGAGGGAATTTTGAATTAACACTTAATAATCTTAAGATTTTAGATAAAAATGGAAATAATCATGAAACCATCACTAAAATATTTCTTCATAATTGTGAGAACAGAAGGATTTATGAAAGTTTAAAGCTAGAGTATCAAGAAGGCATTTATAAGAGCAGTTTCAAGATTGATTTAATTTTAGATGAAAACTCTTCTTTTTTTAAAAGAGCTACAAAATGTATTATAGCTACAAAAACCTTAGAAGGCTTTAGCACAAGTCAAATACATAAAATTGGAAATGTGGCAATAGTCTCTTTAAGTTCTGCAGATAAGCAAGGAGGTTGTTATACTTTTACAAATAAAGTAAGTATGCAAGATTTTGGAGAAAATCTTTATTTAGATACTGAGACAAATGGGTATGAAAAACAAATAAAAAATTCAAGAGAGAATTTATATATCACAAATTTGAAAGCTTATAAAGAAAAAGAACAGCAAAATACTACTGATAAAATCCCTTACAATGAAACTATTTTTGTTAGAGCTTAC
>NZ_RYYM01000034.1:0-3599 GCF_004379075.1 Campylobacter sp. US25a | reverse complement strand
TATAAATTACCCTTTTCAGACATAGCAATGCTTTGAGATTTGCTTGAAGAAGCTAAAGCAAAAGTTTGCATAGAATTACCCATAACATTGTCTATAAAGGTTGATCTTCTTGAAGTAGTTGAGATTAAAGATCTAAAGGTTGCACCTGATATGGAAGCATTAAGATGATAATCTGTAGAAAGTTTTCCTGTTAATGGATCATAGCTTAAAGATATTTCCCCACCTCCATTGGTTCCTATATTGCCAATATTGCCTTGATTAACACCTGAGATGATATTGTTTATATTGCCTAATTCTTCAAGATTAACATTGCTTTGATCTACGGTGATGTTTTCTACTTTTACATTATCTTTACCACTTCCACCTACAACCACAGTGTCTAATTTACCTGTTTCTTTGTCTGTAGAAACAACCCAATCTTTGATTCCAACACTACCACTACCATTGTTAGTTACTGTATTACCATTTTCATCTTTACCTACTGAGCCTTGGTTGGAGATTTCAACTTGTGCTGATCCTGAAACAGTGATACCATTATTTATGGTTGAACCTTGTGAATTAGAAATACTAGTGTTTCCACTTCCTGAAGAACTAATACCACCACTAATAGTTCCACCACCATTATTGTTAATTACCATATCAGCAGCACCAGTGCTTTCAATCTTACCACCGATATTACCTGAGTTAGAAATTTCAAGTTTATTATCACTATTGTTAGTGATAGAACCACTTATACCTGTATCAGAAGTAGAGGTGTTAGTGATAGAATCAAGTTTACTATCTTTATCTACAGTAATTGAACCAGAAATAGCCCCATTACCCTCATTGGTAATGGAATCAATGGTGCTACCACCACTTACTTGAACACTTCCTGAGATACTTCCATTGCCTTGATTAACAAGACCACCTTCTACCTTAGCTCCATTTTCTATCTTGATATCACTACCTATAGAAGCACTATCTGCATTGATTATATTTCCTTCAAGTTTAGTGTTTTCCCCACTAACTGTAATACCACCTGTTATACTTCCTGAGCCAACATTAGATATGGCTTGACTTGAAGTGGCTGTTATAGTTGCTCCATCTTCTACTTTTATAGAGCCTTCTATTTTTCCACCAAAATTAAATATACCAGCATCACTTCCACCTTCTACTCTAGAGCCTTCACCAGATAAAATCATTTCTCCACTTAAAGAAGCTCCACTATCTAATCTTATACCACTAATATTACCTTTAATAACACCACCATTTGTAAGTTCTATTTTTTGAGTTCGTGAGCCAACATCTAAGGAAATTCCATAACTATCGCCATAAACTCCACTTACTGTGCCATCTTTTTTTGAGCTTGCTCCATCTATGTATAAATCCCCTAGAGTTTGCCATTGACCCACTCCTATTCCTATGTATTTGCCATGAATTACACCTCCATCTCTTATGGTAAGTGTTCCAAATTTACCCCAAGTTACCATTATGCCAGAATGATTTGATTTTATAGTTCCTGTGTTGATAATGTTTTCTATGGAGCCACCATTTTCTAGTTTTATACCAGCATGATTACTATAATTACCATTAGATATTATAGTTCCTGAATTTTCAAGAGTTTGTATATTGCCACCATATACAAATATGCCAGAAGAGTTACCATTGATAGTTCCATTATTATTAAAACTATTTATAGTTCCGCTAGATAAGCTTACACCTTCGCTTCCGCTAATAAATCCATTATTGTTAAAGGCTTGTATATTAGTATTTTTTCCTTCGAAAAACACTCCTTGATTGTTATTAGAAACTGCTATAGTTCCACTATTGTTAAATTTATCAATGTTAAGAGTTCCTGAATTACCACCCCAAACTCCCATATAAATTTGACCATTAACTTGACCTGTATTTTCAAAGGTATTGACAGTGATGGTTCCTTTAAAATCGTTATCATGCTCTACATTTACATTGCCATTAATAGTTCCTTTATTAGTAAGATTGGTAAGAGTAAGGGTATTGCTCCCATTAGCATGAGCATAGATGATTCTATCATTATTACCTATACTACCTAAAGTTCCACCTGATTGAATTATTATGGTATGTGGACCTGAATCGGAAATGTTGATTGTGCTAGTTTCTGAACTACTTACAGTTGTATTGATTCTAGCTTGAGGACTATACATACTGGCTGATCTAGCTTTAGTATTTTTATTTGCTTCATCATAAGTTTTTATTTCAGAATTTAATGTAGCATTAGCACAACTCGTTAAGAAAGAAATAGTAGCTAAAGATAAAACTATCTTTTTAGAATTTAAATGGGATTTTCCAATCCCCCCCCCATGGACACCTTACTTGAAATAATATTTTTACTCAAATATTTTTCTCCTTCCTTAATTTAAAATGATTTATTTTGAAATTAATTTCATATTTTTTATTTTTTAATAATAATATAAAATATAAAAATAAAATAGTGGAATAATAAAATATTTAAACTTAAAGTATAATTAAATACTGATTATTATATAATTATAAAATTTCAATTTAAATTTTATTTTATATAAAAAATTAATTTAATGAGAGTAAATTTGTATGAAATGTTATTTTACAAAACGCAACGAAGATTTAAGTTGTATAAGCGTGAATTTTCACGCTTACTCTAGTTCATATTTTTTCATCAAAGTATTGTAAAATCCATTGGTTTTTACCTCGTCTATACCTTTGTCAAAAATTTTTACCAATTCTTTTTGTTTGTTTTTATCAAAAGCAAAGCTAAAGCCTTCTCCACCATCCATTTCTTGGTAAAAACTTATCAAGTCTGGATTTTCAGCTAAAAAACCTTTAGCAGTATCTTCATCTGCGATAATAGCATCAATTTTCTTGTTTTTTAGTGCTAAAACAGCAATATTTAAATCTTTATTGCTTTGCACTTGTGCATTTTTGATAGCTTTTGCAGTATTTTCTTGTAAAGTTCCTAGTTGAACTCCTATTTTTTTACCTTCTAAATCATTTTTTGTTTGAAGTAAATTGTTACTTTTTAGTTTAAGATAAAGATTTTTACTCATATAGTAAGGTTTGGTAAAATCAACACTCTGTCTTCTTTCATCCGTTGCACTCATAGCCGAGGCAATCATATCGATTTTACCGGCTTTTAAAGCAGGTATTAACCCATCGAAATTGGTTTCAACCCAAACAATTTTAATACCATTTTTTTGGGCAATCTCTTCTACTAGATCCGTATCAAAGCCTGTGAGTTTTGAATTTTCTTTATAATTAAAAGGTTTATAGTTTGGGGCAGTTCCAACCTTTAATTCTACGCTTGCATTTGTTTCTTTGTTTTTAGAATCATTGCAAGCGTTTAAAA
The DNA here is from genome assembly GCF_004379075.1 of Campylobacter sp. US25a. Lineage (NCBI taxonomy): Bacteria > Pseudomonadati > Campylobacterota > Epsilonproteobacteria > Campylobacterales > Campylobacteraceae > Campylobacter > Campylobacter sp. US25a. The sequence continues at coordinate 259 of NZ_RYYM01000034.1, read as the reverse complement.
ATAAGCCAATCAAGGCAACTAAAACAACACTAAATATTTTTTTCATTTTCTTCCTTTGATATAAAATGTTTTAAAATTATACTTATTTTAAATTTATATTTAATTAAGTCTGATTGCTTTTTGCAATTTTAAATTATATAATCTTTAAAATATATTTTTATACAAAATTTTCAAAAACCTACCAAATATTTATACTATTTAATCCTTTGTTTAATCCCTCTTTAAGTTTAATTGGTTATACTTTCATTTCCTTTTTTGA
>NZ_RYYM01000033.1:0-3848 GCF_004379075.1 Campylobacter sp. US25a | reverse complement strand
CGAAGTCGCTTTTGAAGAAGAAACAGGAATATCTTATCGTGATGCTACTGAGGAAGAATTTGATGAGTGGTTTATTACAAATGTACTTTGCTTTGAAGATTTAAGTGAGATTTGCAAAATTCTTCGATCACTTTTAGAGGCTAAAGATTTAGATAAAGCTTTGGAAAATTTTAACAAAAAAAGCGATAAAGGGCTTTTAAAGGCTATAAACTTAGATGAAACTTTGGAAAAATTTGACAAAAAAAGCGATAAAAGGCTTTTAGAGGCTATAAAAAATGCTAGAGTGCTTGAAGCGGTGCGTTTGATAAATGAAAATCCAAATATTGCAATCGCTGAAGATGCTTTAGAAGCTTGTGAAGAGCTTCTAAATTCTTTTTATAAAAAGATTTCTAGTAAAAAAGATGGTAATGATGATAGTCCTTATGAAAATATATTAAGACATACTGGTTCGGCATTTGGTAGTTTAAAGCCAGCTGCAAAAAAAGCTGCAAATGCTAGCAGTATTGCAAAACTAAAAGTATTACTAAGAACTATATTAAAAGGCGAAAATGCAGGGGAGGTACTTAAAAAATCCGGTTTTTCTAAAGTGCTTTTTGGGAAAAAACCAGCTACGCAAAATCAACTTTATTGCCCGATGAATAATGTAGAACTTATATTTTTGGTACGATATGCACAAGATAGAAAAAAATATCTTATCGCTAAGGTAGCACTAGATTGTATTAATTTGATATATCTTGACTCGCTTTATGGTGCTTTTGAGTGTATGGAAAGATTTGATGGGATAGAATCTTGGGATGTTTCGCATATCAAAGACTTCTCTCGTTGTTTTTTTTGCTGTTCTGATATGAATGTTGATTTAAGTAAGTGGAATGTAAGCAAAGGTCAAAATTTTTATTTAATGTTTGGTCACTGTGAAAATTTTAACTGCGATATAAGCTCATGGAATATGAGCAAAGCTAAAAATATTGATAGTATGTTTTATCTCTGTAAGGAATTTAATCAAAATATTGATGCTTGGAAAGTTTCAGTTGAAGCGGTGATAAAGAGTAAGAATATTTTCAAAGATTCCCCTTTAGAATCCAATCCACCTCTCTGGTTTAAAAACGCTATTGATAAAATAAATACACCTACAGGTTTAGAAGGAATTTTAAATCTTCTAAATTTAAATATTGAAGAAAGGCGCCGCAAGGAAGAGTATTCACTTTTTATGATTGAACGATTAAATAAAGTTCTAGAAGTGTTTAATGCTACCAATGCAGAGAAAAAATTAAATGATACTGATCTTGCTAAAATTTACAAAGCGGCTATCAACAGTGAATATGAAACAGATAATATAACTTTTATACCTTTTGAGCTTATAGAATCGACTGCAAAGCTTGCTAAAAATCCGCAAAAAGTTCTTATAGGTTCTAAGAAAGAGGATTATTTAAAACTTGCATTAGAAAATGGGCGTCCAGATATTTTTAAGCTTCTTATTGAGTACGGATTTGATGCAACAAAGTTGTTAAAATCTTGCTCTCTTTTGATTGATTGTTGGAGTAAATCTATCAGACATGATTATGCTTTCACAGCCTGCATGCAAGATAAGAAAGCTTTGCAAAAGCGTGATAATGAACGCAAAGAGTTGTTAAGACTTTTTATACAACAAGGCTATACTTTTGGAGATCTCTATGATGCTGCAGCTCGCTATTCTTCAAGTGTATCAGGTTTTATAATGCATGTTATTGCGAACAAGTATTTTAGTGATGATGAATTACAAATTGTTTTAACAGGACGTTATAGTGATAATGAAGCTATGCCTTTTGTGTTTGCTCTTGCCTTGCAAGTAGAGGATAGTAAAAATCGAAATCTTGCTTGGAAAAGTTTATGTTATGCAATCTTCTTGGATATGCATAAAGGCGTAAAATCTCCAAAGTATAAAGATAAAGATCACCAAGGACTTGAAAATCTTAGTTTTCAGGAATATATAAAAGAGATTATTAAACGATTAGCTGACGATAATAACGTGAAGATACATTTTGAAAATTTAATAGAATTTATGGATTTAATAGAAAAGATAAAAGATGGACAAAAAATTGTAGTCAAAAATTTAATTCTTTTAAATATGTTTGTATGTATAGAAGAGGTAAATTTAAGCTTGCTTGATGTAAGTCAGTTAAAAAATTTATCTTATTTATTTGACGATTCCACTCGTGGAGATTTTAGCGGGATAGAATCTTGGGATGTAAGCAATGTAAAAAATTTTGAATTTTGTTTTAGTAAAGCGGAACGCTTTAATGCTGATATTAGCAAATGGAATGTAGGCAAAGGGTGTTATTTTACTTCTATGTTTGAAAAAGCCAGATGTTTTAATGCCGATATTAGTAAATGGAATATGAGCAATGCTAAGAGCGTCTCTTATATGTTTACATGTGCAAGTAGTTTTGATCGCTGTTTAGAATCTTGGGATATAAGTGCTTCGGTATCTATGGATCATATGTTTTGGGGAACAAAAATTGACAGCAATAGGCCCAAATGGTATAAACATTAAAAACTAAAACAGATAAAAAACAATGACAAGAGAACAAGCAGAATTAATTATAGAAGAAGAAAAGTTGATTGATACAGATTGGTATCCTTCTTATAAACATGCAGGAGAATACCATCTTACTATGTGGTTTGATTCTGATAATAATAAATATGAAACTTTCTATGTTGGAGAAAGGGGGAGTGTTAGTCTTAACTATTCTTTTGACAGTGAAAAAGAAGCAATTGATAAAATGCTAAAAATGAATTATAGGCAAAAATATTTTAGTGTAGATGAGAACTATTCAATGCAAAATAGAAAAGAAGTAGCATTAAGAATTATTAAAGAAGAAAAACTAGAAGTGATTTGGTATGATGAAGCACTTAAACCTTTATGTGCAGGTATTAAACATGATAAACAAAGAGATAAATATATATCTTTTATCACTAATGCTAAAGCAGAAATTATAGAATAGAGAAGTATTGAGTTTGATGGGGATGAAGAATTTGAAGGAAAAATATATAATGATGAAGATATAGCCCTTTATGCTCTTATCAATCGTGCCAGAATGATTAAACAAAATAGAATCAGTTTTGTGTAAATAAATGAAATATTTTTCTTATGATTTAGAAAGGATAGAAAATGCTAAGAGATACTAATAAAGATGAAGCGTATTTTACCGAACGTATAATAGAATGGGAAGAAGAAGTTAAAAAAGATGAAAAAAGACTCTTGGAGCTTCCTTTAGGAGATGCAAGAAGGGAAAATTATTTTTTTTCTATAACAGATGGAAAAAAATGTATTGCTATGGATAAATACTCTCGTGGTGATGATATAAATCTGGTTAAAAAAGATTTAGAAGCATATATACTATTAAAACAAGAACATCGTTTAGAAGTGGGGATTGATATTAGCTGGTTTAAGGGAAATGCCCTTGAACTTTGTCTTAGAGTGTTATTAGATATGGACACAACTTGTGTATTAAAATTAGTAGAAGAAGATGAGAGAAAAAGAAAGGATATTCTCAATAGAGATTGGTTTTTACATTTTATGGGTTCTAAGGGTAAGAATTTAAATTTAGAACGCAAATGTATTCGCAAAGAACACGAGCTTATTAAAGAATTTGTAGCAACTAAGGATATTGAGTTTTTACATCAATATATGAAAAAACATACAAGATTAAGAGATCCTCTAGATACTTGGGATCTTGAAGGTGCAGCAATTGTAAAGCTAATGAATTTAGATAAAGAAGAATTTAAACAATATAAATACTTTCCTTATGATTTGATTTAATCTTAGTGGGTTTAAAACCCACAAGACTTTTCATGGCTAAAAAAAGAAC
>NZ_RYYM01000032.1:0-3944 GCF_004379075.1 Campylobacter sp. US25a | reverse complement strand
ACTAAATATTTATATCTTTCTTTTTTAGTTTTTAAAGATTTATAATAAGCTTTTTCTGCTTTAGTCCAAGGAGCTATAGCTCCTTTAATAGGATCTTTTAAATAAATACTTTGCCAATCTTTAAATTCAAGTAAAGTAGATCTCTCTCCTGTGTAAAGATTAGGATCTAAATATCTAGGTTGATAGTCTTTATAGGGGGAGTTTTGTTTGATATTGTGTGCTTCAAAAAGGGCTTTAGAATATTCTTGGGTGTATTTGCCTACCTTAGCTCCCCCATCACTTAATAAAATTTTATTCGTTTTTTTTTCTACATCTAAAATAATACCATTAGGTGTATAAATCTCGTAAGTTTCACTCATTTTTATCCTTTCATCCTATATATAAACCATCTTCCATGATTATAGTTGTAGCTAGTCTGCCTATAAACTTATTAGAATAATCTTGTATTTTACTAATATCATCACTTTCTTCCACACCATCTTCATTTTTACTTTCATCTTTCATCTTTTTTCTTTTTATCCCCTTATACATCACTTCTAAATTATGTTGTCCTATGGCTTCTAAATTTTCCATCAATCTTCTTGCTTTTTGCCTATCTTCTATGAACTTACCTTTTTCATCTTGAGTGGTATTATAAATCCCATTTGCATATTCATATAAAATTTGTATAGTATCATTATAAGCTAAGATAGGGTGTTGTTTTATCACTGGGTGTTGTATTTTATACTCTTCTTTTCTTTGAAAATGTTCTAGCTTATATATATTACAATTTCTAAGTTCTATATTGTTTTTTTCAAAAAATTCCTTATCATTTAAGATATATTTGCCTTCATTGATTTTATCTTCCATAAAAGCACTTCTTTTTTCATCTAAAATAATATAAGATAAAAGTCTTTTTAAGGCAAATTCCCTAGCTTCACTTGAAGTTGTAGCACAAGCAATACTAGGATAATAATTAAGCCCACCCGTGCATAATAAAGAACCAAAAATAAACTCAGATAAATCAAAACTCATAAATCTAGAATTTATTAATAAAGGATAGGTTATATATTCTTCTTTTTTTACAGCTAAAGGAAAATCATAATTGTAAGTAAATTTTTCATACATTAGTTTTTCATATAAAATTTTCAATCTTTCATAATTTGTAGGCAAAAGTGTATCAATAAAAGATCCTGCTAAATTTTTTAATATATCCACGCTCAAGTCTTTACTCATTTTAATAGAAAAATCAATAGCTAATTGTTTTCTTACTTTTGATATCAAATGAATTTGCTTAGCTTTATCTAATCTTGAAAAACTCTTTGACTTTTTTAATTCACTTGCATATTCTAATTGATTAAAATAATAATAATTTGTTCCTATTTGATATAAAAAAAGCTTATTGAGTGATTTTTTACTTTTTGGATTAATTTTTATAAAACGCCCCTTAGGGCTAAGTGCATAAAATATCCCTAGTTCTTTAAAAAAATGTGCTTTAAAACTAGAAAATAATTTATTACCATAATACTTTTTATCTAAGCTTGAATCTATAAAAAATAAAATCATTTTTTTAAAAAAATCAGGCTGACTCATAAAAAATTCTGTAAAAGGAAAAAGTTGCTTAATGATATTAAAAAAAGTAATATCTATAGATAATTTTGCAAGTTCTTTATCAAGCATAATATCTTGAATGCTTTTATCTAAATCTTTTTTTGAAGGAAGAGTTTTGTCTGTTTGTATATTTTCTTCAAATTCAATCTCCTCATCAAAACTTTCATTTAAGGTTTTTAAAAAATTTACATAAGTTTGATCTTCTTCTTCAAAATCATTTTCAAACATAGCTTTAGCTAATTCATCTAAATAGATGACTTCATCTTCTTTTTTATTTTTATTTAATTCTTTAGATAAAAAGATATAAATTTTTTTATCATTATCATAAAAATAAATATCATCAGGGATAAATGAAATATACTCATTAAAATAATTTGGTATTTTAATCTTTTGATAATTACCAATATTTGCCTGAAACAATTTATATCCCAAAGAATATTCTTGCGTAAAAGCTAAGTCTTTTTGTAAAACATACAAAGTTAAAGTCAATAAAACAACCGTTAAAGGTGAGTATTTCTTAAAATCTACATTTTCATATGTTTTAAACATTAATGTTTCTGAGTTAAGATTGGATTGTGTTTGGTCATAGCGAGAATTGATATTATCTAAATAATTATTAAAAAGCTCGACATATTCTTCTACTTTTTCTTTTTCTTTTTCGCTAATTTCTTCAAGTTCTTTAGGCAATTTAAAAAAGCTATCAATATAAGCAAAATCTTGCTTAACTTTTTCATATTCTAATCGTTCGTTTATATGTTCCAATAAATAAAGTTTCATCCAAGAATATGTTTGATTATAAAAATTAAAATATCCCTTATATTTTTGATAAATCTGTCCATCAAGTTTCACAAAAGGACAAAGTTGCAATACATAATCATCTTCTTTTTTAACATCTCTTTCTATAAAATAAGAACCATAATCTCTTTTGCTAGGAAAATCGCCTTTTAATGCAAGTTTTTCATTTTTTGTAAGAGCTTTGGGGCGATTTTTTATTATTGCTCCTAATTTTTTTTGATACAAGTCCTCACAAAGTCCTGCATTGTTAAGCTGTGGTGGATTAGTAATAAGCAAATAATTTTTACCCATTTTGGTTGTATTGATTTGATCAGTATTTTTTTTATCTAATATCATTTCTACTAGCATGGAAGAATTTAAATCAGGATATTCTGCATAAAAGAAATGATTGAGTTTAGAGATATTTAAATTGATTGCTTTTTTTAATGTTGTATCAAAATTATTTAAACTAGAATTCACTAAAAGTGTATTATCTAACTTTTCATTTTCAAATTTTAGATTATTTTCTAAAAAATTATCAAAAATACCTTGAAATTCTTCATCTAAAATAACTTTATAAAAACTATTTTTATAAAGACTAATAGAAGGTACATTAGAATAAGATGAAAAATCTAATAATACTTTATCATCTATAATTAATACATCAGATAAAATTTCTTCATTGCACAAAGCGATAATAGGATAAAGCTTACTAGTAATAAGCTCTAAAAGTGGATAAGCAAAATCATAATAATATTTTTGTTCCTTATACTCTTGATACTCAGCAGAAGAATTATAAGCTTCAAATAATGTATTTACAACAAAAACATAAGGATTTTTTTTGACTAAAGAGACAGGTTTTTTAAGATTGGTTACAGAATCTAGTATATTGATAAAAAATTTTGCTATAGCTCTAATAATTTGCTTATATTCATCATCATTAGATTGAGTAATATTTTTTAAAAGTGTATTAAAAAGTGTATCTAGGGTAAGTTGTATTTTTGGTTTAATTTCTTGCTCAAAATAGTTAGATTCTTTGATATTTTTTAATAATATATTTAATTCTTTTTGAATTTCTTTTAAAAAATTTTCAATATTTTCTACATTGTTTTCATCAATAATTTTATTGAGCGTTTTATTTTCATTTTGATTAATTGCATTATTTAAAAATTTTAAATTATTAAAGATAATTTTTTTAATGCTAGATAAATTTTTATCAGAGCTAAATTTTTGTTCTTTTGTGATTTCGTCTTTATTGGCTTGATTTAAATGTATGATTTTAAAAGTTTTTGTATTATCAATTTTAAAATTATCTTCAATAGTATGTAGTGTCTTATACAAAGAATTCTTAGCTTCTTTATATCCATCAAAATCACTGCATATAAAAATAATTTTATTAGCATTTTTGGTAAGATTTTTTAACTCGATTTCTAAATTATGATTTGATGCAATTAAAGTAAAATTTTTTATTTTCATATTTTAACCCCATTTACCACCACAAACTTACAAACATAAAGCTCTTGTTTTCTATCTTCATCTTCTAAGATTTCATCTAGTCCTTGTGCGATTTGAAGTTTTAA
>NZ_RYYM01000031.1:0-4100 GCF_004379075.1 Campylobacter sp. US25a | reverse complement strand
TTTGCCCTAACATAGAAGCCAAAGCAAAACTAGAAAAAGAAAGCTCACTCTCTTTAAGTTTGCTCTCTATTTGTTCCCACTCATTTTGTGCAAGTCTCAATCTTTTAGTTAAAGTTTTAATGCTTACTCCTTTTTTATTAGCCTAGCAAATCGCACCGATAGGTGCAATGATTTGCGGAAGGAAAGGTGCGGTGTCGTGAAGTTAGCCTAGAGCTAACGAACGGACAAGACACCGCCCTAATGCTTATCTAAACTAAAAGGGAAGATAAGCATAACTTTTAAAAACAACTTCAAAGGTTTTTAAAAGTCAAAGGGGTATTAGGGGAAACCCCTAACGAGTTTCTTTTTGATAGCAAGCTTCGTTAGAAGTGTAGCTACAAAAAGTAATCTCGCCCAAAGTAAAGATATTATAACAAAAGGAAAGTAACAATGCAAGATTAAGCTATATTTTTTTTAAAAAAGAAGAAGCTAAAACTATAAGGCAAAAAATTCAATTTTTTCCCTTGTTTAATATATTACTTGTTTAATATCTTGTTTAGGCAAAAATCGACCCCCATTTTTTCGGCACTTGTGGGGGGTAGATTTGCTTAAAAGTGAGAAATTACCCGATAAAAGTGAGAAATTACCCGACAAAAATATGCCTAAAAGTGAGAAATTACCCGACAAAAATATGCCTAAAGGTAACTTTTTTTACGGAAAAAAAATAGGGCTATAGGGCGGTGTCTTGTCCGTTCGCTTTCTCTAGGAAAGCTTCACGACACCGCACCTTTCCTTCCGCAAATCATAGCACCTTAACAGGTGCGATTTGCTAAGCTAATAAAAGAAAGGAATTAGGGTTTAAATCGTTTTTAGGAGATTTCTTAGGGGTAATATTCTTTTTTGCAAAGAAAGTCCTTTTAAGGGCTTTTCTTTGCTTTTTGGAGTGCATAAGGGCGGCCGACGCCCTTTATGCTGTTTTAGCCTTTAATCAAATAAGCTAGGCTCGTCATTGTTTATTTAGAATAAAAAATTATAATAATTTCATCAGAGGGGGATAGTGGCGGGATGAGACCCTCCCCTTTGATTTTATCTAAACCGATTAAAAGAGTTTGTTTGTTGGTTTTGAGTTTTCTAATAAGAAAGTGGTTAAATTTGCGTAAAAAGATTTCTATAAGCTTGAGCTTCTTTAGCCTTTAAAACTCTTTGTTTATCCAAGTAAAAAAGCTCTTCGGCTTTATCTTTAAGTTTTTCTAGCGAGTTAATATCTTTAAAAGTTTTAACCCTAAAAGCTACAAGATTACCATCGCTTTTACGCTCAGCAACTATGAAAAGTTTATCGTCTTCTTTTTGGTCATACGAAACTACAATCATTTCGCCGTATCTCTCATCGTAAATTGATTTTCCAATATAGGAGCTAAGAATTTCTTTCAAACGATTAAAATAATTCTCTTTCTTAATCTTATCACGCATTATTTTTTTATCATTATTTTTGTAATCATAAATAAATTCTATTTCTGTAATTTTACGCCCTGTTTTATAAGTTTTAATTTCTAATAAAACTAAATTAGATTTTCCGTTTATATCCTTCTCCGCTTGTTTTAAAACAAAGCGATTAAAATCTGACCATCTTTCAATATAAACTTTAGGCACTTCCAAAAGGTTTTGCAATACTGCAAGATTGATTTTAAGACTTTGCCTGTTTTGCTTTAGCTCACACAAAAGCATATTATAAATCCTTATGCTATAAGCAGATTTCATATTTTGAATATCGTTAAATTTTAGCTGAGTAAAATCTCTTTTTTGCTCGAGTAGATATTGCATAAGACTATCGTTTAGCTGATAAGTGATGTATCCCTGTCCTTCTTCGTATCTGATAAATTTAAAAAGTGGCATAGCCTGAAATATTCTTTTTTCTTTCATCGTTTTTTCATCGAGAAGTTTAAAATCTTCGACATAGGCTTTTCTTGCCATAGAATGACATAAATCTCTAATATAATTATAATCCGCTTCTTTATCCTTTCTTTGCCAAACTTCCATAATCTGACTTAACGGCATTTCGCAAACTTGAAATAAACTATCTTGTTGGCTATTAATTTGAGCAACTATCCACATAAACATTTTAAGTTCATTCGTATTCATATCATATTTAGCATATACAAAGCGGTTATTCTGTGTTACTATTGCTTTTTGAATTTTTGTCTTACTATTTTTTTTAACTTCTTTCATCTTCCCAACCCAAACCCTTTTTTAATATTATTACTTTCTTTAGCTTTGGCTTTAATCTGTTCTTGTTCTATTTTTTGACTTGTTTTTAAAACTTGCCCTGTTCTTATCAAAATTCTTTCTCTAATTTGTTTAAGTCTTCCCCTAACTCCGTCAATTCTTGCCTTAATGAGAAATCTAACTCCATTAATTTGTTCTGCGAATTTGCTTCCAAAGCTTCTAACTTGCTCTTCAAAATTTGCAAATCTGTGTCGCTGTTGTTTTCTACGCTCTTCGCTATTGCTTCTAATTCTTTGCCCTGCTCTTCGTATTTGTTCTCCAATTCCTTGTATTTGTTCTCCAAATTTTGCAAGTTTTTCTTGTAATTCTCTCGTTCCGTTTTGATAATATTGTGTAAGTTCATTTCGGCTTTTTGATATTCGATTATCTTGCTCTGTAATCTCTCTATTTCTGCGATTAACTCTAGTTCTAATGTTGTCATCTTCTTCCTTTAGTTCAGTGGTAGGTAATAAAAATTCCCCTGCTGTCCCACTTGATTTTTCTCTATGTAAAGATACACTTTCCCACTGCTGTCCGTTGTCGTTAGCTCTTTGCTGATTTGATAAGGCTTTATCCACAGATACCACGCAATCGCTAATAAAATCATCATCGTAAGCATTCCCACTAGAAAGCTCATCGCTAGGCTTGATAGTTTGAATTTCATCGGTTCGAGATTGTAGGCTTTTTTCTCTATCTCTCTGAAAAGATTGTTTAGTTTTTTTTCGTAGTCGCTCATTAATTGTTCTGATTGTTTCTCTATAGAATTGAGACTTAAGACTAATGAGTTCTTTAAGCTCTTGTTCAAGTCTTCCAAGTTCTTTTTCATTATCTCTTCGGTTATACTCTTTTGCTCTTCTTTCTTTTTCTCCGCGTATTTCTCTAAGTTCTGCAAAGCTTGTAAATTGTTCATTATAGATACTCCCTTTAAATCTTTTTGCTTTTTTACTTTCTGGTAATTTAATGCTTAAATAGTCTTTCCCTTTTCTCGTTACTTCGATGTTGTTTTGCTCCAAAAATGTAATTAACTCATCACGAGAATTTATAACTTCATCGGCTACTTGTTGATGTAAGATTTTGTCTAGGCTCTCATAATCTTTAAAAAGCTCCTTTGCTTTTTTACTTCCTTGTATAGTCTGTTCTTTGGCTGGGTCTTTTGGATTTGTAAAACCGTAACGCAAATTAATATAATCGCCCCAAGTTTCAATTCTTTTTTTATCCGCAGGGTGATAGTATGGATTAAATGCTTTTTTGCTTTCTAGGTCAATTTTTGGAATTACAAAGTTTAACTCTAGTCGCCCTTTGTCTGTATGCTCTACCCAAAGGATATTATAACGCCCTTTCATTTCTGGCGTTAAAAGTGCATTTTCAAAACTTTCCATTATCTCTTCTTTTAATTCTTCGCTGATATTTTTTTCTTCAAAAGATAAAACGCCGACACAAGTTTTATGCTTTTGTGTCATTGATTTAATAAGTTCTCTTGTTAAAAACTCATCGCCTTGTAAGACTTTTGCTGTGCCTTGATTAACTCTTTTATCAAGTAAATAATTAATTGCTGACACGCCCCCGCCTGTTTGAGTTTTAAAAAATTTGCAAATCATTCAATTACTTTTCTAAGTTCTTTTAGGTGGTTTTCGATACGGCTTAACATTTCTAAGCCTACTCGATCAAGTCCGCCTTTATTAGAATTTAAATGTTTTGCTACTTGATTTAAATTGTTTCCCCACTTAGAAAGCTCCGCTATAAAATCTCTATTAATTGGAGTTTGTTTTCTTTTTAAACTTTTTTGCCCTAACATAGAAGCCAAAGCAAAACTAGAAAAAGAAAGCTCACTCTCTTTAAGTTTGCTCTCTATTTGTTCC
>NZ_RYYM01000030.1:0-4624 GCF_004379075.1 Campylobacter sp. US25a | reverse complement strand
TAACTTTTTATGTTTGTATTTATGGCTAAATAAATAGCATAAGGTTCTTTTCTGGTTTGTAAGAAATCTTTATGTTTAAATATATTCTTTATGGCTACTTCTAACATATCAACCCCTATATTTTTCAAAATAAAATGTGCTTATTCTCGCATCTCTTTCACTTGGAGAAAACCAATAAATTGCAGGTTTATCTGAAAATATACCGTATTTATAAGGTTTAACTCCGACACAATCTGTATAATTATTACTAATTATGCATTTTTTATCATACGCCCAAAACATAACAACATTTTCAAATTTAAAATATTCATTAGAATATATGAGTTTAAAATGCTTTCTGTATGTTGATTTTTTATTTCTTTAGAATTATTTTTATCAATATAAAAATGTCTAAATTCGTGAAAAAAAGTTGATAATATCTGTTCTTCTTTGTTTTTTAAATTCAAATATAATGCTTTTTTTCCTACACTATTATAAGATCCGTTATTGTATTGTTTAAACTCTTTATAAATAGTTGGAATTGGTGGTTCTATGTCGAAAGCTTTTACCAAATCTTCAAGAAATTCTTGAAAAAACATAATTTTTTCCTCATCACTTTTGTTTGAAAATTCACTAAATTTTGCTTTATAGCTTGGTATGATAAAAAATTTCTCATCAGAATAAACATCTATAAATTTTTTAACAAATTTCTCCCTTTCTTTTAAATACTTATCTCCATCACTTACACTTTTAATAAATTTTTCATTAGCTAAATCAAATCTATAATAAATATAAGCAATTTTTCCTGCAAGTTGGGGATAATTTTTAAAAAATTCATAATTATTTGTTTCTTTTGCTTTTTCTTCAAAACTTTGGCAAGCTTTTAAAAACTCTACAGCCTCAAAAACACTAAAAATACAATTTGTTTGAATTATATCACTATTAAAATCATTCCTTAGTTTACTTTCTTCTACATCCTCATCATCTCCAACTCCCACTCTAAAGCTCATATCTATGATGATGTAATGATCTTCTAAATTAGGCATAGTTTTTTCACTACTATAAGCAAATAAAACTATGTAGTATTTATAATCTTGTATGTCTTCTTTAGGCTCGTTGCTTCTATTTATAGGCAAGCAAAAGGATAAAATATTGTCTTCATAGCTTTCATTATAAATCAAATCATCATTTTCAAATAATACCTTAAGATTTTTTTCATCAATATAGCCATTACAATCATGTAATAATAAATTTAATTTTTCTTTGCTTTCACATTCTACAAAAGCCCATTTTAGTTTTTCATCGCTTTCTTTTTCTAGTTGTAAGCTTATATAAGTCCCTGGTGCAAAAGAAGCATTTAAATCAATATGGGAATTTTCATGAAATATTAGTGTTTTATTCATAAACTTTTCCTACAAATATAATTTTATTATCTATTTTTTCAGGGTAAGCCACTTTAAGTGAGATTATATTTTTCCCCTCACTCCGCACAAACTTAGCTTGCTTATTTAAATCCTCTAATAACTGTGCTTGTGCCATACCTATGCTACCACTACTGCCAAACTCTCCCTTTTCATTGATGCTATAAAGATATAGATTATCTTTTATTATGCTTTGCTCTTTTTTATCTTTTTTGCTTGTTTTGTTTTCTTTTTCATTACTTTCTTTTATTTTTACTTCTTTAAAAGTTTTAGAGCATTCTTTATCAGTATATAATCTTACGCAGTATCTTCCCCAGGTTTTTCCTATTTCAAAGGGATAATCTTTTAAAAAGTTAGGCTTAGTATCTTTAGCTATTTCATTGATTTTTAAATAATACTCCCCTTCAGGTAAAGTGCCAAATCTATCTTGAATGCTTTCATCATCATAGTAAAAATAAGCCTTTCCACTTTTGCTTTTATCTTTTTCATCTTGGTAAAAATAATGTGTAATTTGTTTTTTACTTCTTTTTTGATTGTCTGCCTTAGCAGTGCCACTTCTTGCCATGTAAGAATTAATCAATTCATTTCCTTTATAATGATAGAGATTAAATCCATCATAAACTAAATGATCTTTTGCTTTAAATTTAAATATAAGTCCAACTTTGTGATGGGTATAATTATTAAATATCCTTTTAGCATTTTGTAAAGGAGTAGGAAAATAAGCTTCACTTTCATCAAGCTTTACTTTAAAGCTATAACAATCACTAAAATACTTTTCTTTATCAAATCTTATTTTACCCTTTTCATCACTGCGTCTTTTTAGATTAACTACTCTTAAAGCTTCATTATGTTTAAAACCTTTGATAATGATTTTAGCATTAGCAATGGGTTTATTGTGTTCATCTTTTAAATATAAAGTGATAAAGCAAGGTTCTTTGGGGTTTGATGAAGAGTTGCTTGAGTTATTTTGTTCGTTTTGACTAAAGAAAGCAGAATGCTTTGAATGGGTTTTGGAGTTATCATCTTGTAAATATAACACACCAGATGGCAAGATATTATTATCATAATATTTTTTAAATGAAGGAAAAAAGGGAATTGGAGATTCAAAAGATTGTTTTTGAAGTATTTGAAATACTCTTTTATAAATAACCATAGGTGTAATTTTTTCTTGATCGATAAATTTAATATTAACAGTTCTACCTATTTTTAATGGATCTAATTCGTATTCTAAATAAAGATTTATATATTTTGCAAATCCATCATTACTTTCAAAATCAAAATTATCATCGAGTGGATAAAGCTTTAGATTAGAAATATATTCGGCTTTGTAAGTTTTAGCATTAATATGAAATTTAACATTTTTATTGAAAGCTATTTTTGTGCTTCCAAAAGTAAAAGATCTTTTAGCATAATCACTTGAGTTTATATCTAAGTAGTAGTGGCTTCTTTTACACGCTCTATTATCTTCGATATATTCTCCATCTCTATTAATAAATGGATTTACGCCTCCATACATCTTAGTTTCTACTATATCGTCTAGTTCTAAAATATACATCTCTTCTTCTATTTTATCTTTAAATTTTTCAAGTTCTTTTTTACTAAATTCGCAATCAAAAAATTTTTGAAATACTCTAAAATCTGCAGCACTAGTATATTTATCCACATATTTCATATAATCAAGTGCCGAAGCTTGTATGATTATTTCTTTTTCATCTCTTGCTTTATAATCTTTAGCGATAAGCACACGATTATCTTTTTTAGCTAAATTACTTGGTGGCGTGCTTTCTCCCTAAAGATAATAAGATAAAATTTCTATTCCATAATCACCTTTTAAATTTAATAAAAAACCCATTTTATTTTTCCTGCCATACTTAAAATTTCAGTTTTATTCATTAACCCATATAAAATTATCATTTTCGCGTATTTCTACTTCACCACAATTTGTAATAGGATAATACTCGTATCTAAAATAATTATCATTTTTCCACCTTTCCAAAACATCTTTATTGAATTTCTCTTTAGAGTGTTTATAGCCTATAAGATACATTTTAACTAATAAGCCATAATCATAATCACCAAATCTTGAAGGTGTAACAAAATATTCATAACCACCTATTGCTATAAATTTAACATCATAGTGAATAAGATAAATTCTTTCCCGATAATCAAAAAGTAAAGAATATTTGAGTTTTATATTGCTTAACTTTTGCGTTTTATCAAAATCCCCTATTAAAATTTTTTCTTCTTCAAATGGTTTTACAATGTTAAAACCCTGCATTATTTTTTGCATATTTTCTTCTTCAGTTTTATTAAAATCAATTTGTTTTATGATATCGTTGATATCAAATTGCTTTCCATTACTAAAAAATTGACAATCTGTATCTTCAAAATGACATTTAGTACCAAGATATTGCCACTCTTCTTGAGCTACATTGTAATATCTTTTACTATGTGCATAATCATAAAGCTTTTTAAGCAAATCTTTAGCAGCTCTTTCAAATACTTCATTTCTATCCAGTTTTTTACCTTCTTTTATACAATACCAATTTTGATTAAGTGTTGCATTGGAGCGTAAAATCACTTTTGCATAACCATTTTTAAATTCAGTATAAAAAAGTATATTATATCCTATAAATCCGATAAACAATATAGCTATAATCCAAGCTAATTTTTTTAATTTTGTGTCAAATAAAAACTGAAGTTTTTTCATTTATACTCCTAAATAAATTTGCAAATCCTTTTCTGTTTCGTTTAATTTTTTTCTAGGTAATTCTTCTTTTTGCAATTCTTCGTTCATTGTTTACACTCTTTTAGTTTGGATTTTATGGATTTAAGTTTATTGGTTTGTTTTTGACCGAGTCTGAGTTTTGGATAATTATTGTTTATATTTTCTATTTTCATTTTAAGATAATCATCTTTATAGGCAATAAATTTAATTTTTGAATTTATAAGATTGATATATCTATCAACTGCAATATTAATTTTTTCTATGCCATTTAGAATTACTATGGTTTTGGGATTATTTAAATCACAAATAGGAGCTATTGAAAGTTCTCTTAGGTACATATTATTAGCAAACGCACTATCTAAGCCAATCAATAGATTAATATATGTTATAATTTCTATTATTTCAAAATCATTATCATTTTTTTTCAAAAAATCCTCTTCTAAACGAGTATTTAGAAAAAATAAAAAATCTTCAAAAACTTTAAATCTTTCCTTGT